>DAIEHO010000216.1 GCA_027353565.1 Propionibacteriaceae bacterium | reverse complement strand
GACGCGATGCCGCCGTCGTGGGTGATGGAGAGGTGGACATGTGTCACGCCGAGCTCCGCGGCACGCGCGGCGACGGTGCCACTGATCCGGAACGACGGCCGCCCGAGCTCGTCGACGACGACCTCCGCGTCCTGCCAGCCGAGCCCTCCGGGGGCGCCGAGTGCCTTGGCCAACGCTTCCTTGGCAGCGAAACGACTGGCCTGCGAGGTGTGGTTCAGCAGCGCCTCGGCGGGTGTGAGGAGCCGGTCGACCGCCCCGGGACGGCGCGCCACCATCTCGCGCCACCGGCTGATGTCGCAGACGTCGATCCCGATCCCGACGATCATCACTCCACCGTGACCGACTTGGCGAGGTTGCGAGGCTGGTCGACGTCGTGGCCCAGCAGGGTCGCCAGCTCGCACGCGAAGAACTGCAGCGGGATGACTGCGACGAGCGGCTGGAACAGCGTGGGCACCGTGGGCAGCGCGACGAAGACGTCCGCGTACGGACGGGCCTCGTCGTCGCCCTCCTCCGCGAGCACGATGGTGAGCGCCCCCCGAGCTCGTACCTCCTGGATGTTCGAGACGACCTTGTCGTGCAGCTGGTCGCGTCCCTGCGGCGGCACCACGACGAACACCGGCAGCCCCTCCTCGACGAGCGCGATCGGACCGTGCTTGAGCTCGCCGGCGGGGAAGCCCTCCGCGTGGAGGTAGCTGATCTCCTTGAGCTTGAGCGCCCCCTCGAGCGCGACCGGGTAGCCCACGTGCCGTCCGAGGAAGAGGACGGACTTCCGGTCCACGAACCGCCGGGCGAGCGCCGACATCTGGTCGAGTCCGTCGAGGACGGTCTGCATCTTCGGGGCGAGCTCCTGGAGCTCGACCAGCAGCTCTCGGATCTCGTCCCCGAACTTCGTCCCCTTCACCTGGGCGAGGTACAGCCCGAGCAGGTAGCAGGCGACGATCTGCGACGTGAAGCCCTTGGTCGAGGCGACGCCGATCTCCGGCCCGGCGTGCGTGTAGATGACGGCGTCCGACTCCCGCGGGATCGTCGCACCGTTCGTGTTGCAGATGGCGATGACCTTCGCATGCTGCTCGCGGGCGTGACGGATGGCCATGAGGGTGTCCGCCGTCTCGCCGGACTGGGAGATCGTCACGACCAGCGTCGTGGGGGTGATGATCGGGTCCCGGTAGCGGAACTCGGACGCGATCTCGACCTCACACGGAACATGCGTCCAGTGCTCGATCGCGTACTTCGCGACCATCCCGGCATAGAACGCGGTCCCACAGGCGACCACGACGATCTTGTCGACGCGTCGCAGCTCGGCGTCGTCGATGCGGATCTCGTCCAGGACGAGACGCCCCTCGGCGTCGAGTCGCCCGAGCAGCGTGTCCGCCACCGCACGCGGCTGCTCGAAGATCTCCTTGCGCATGAACCAGTCGTAGCCGCCCTTCTCGGCAGCCGACAGGTCCCAGTCGATGTGGTACGGCTTCGACACCGCCGGGCCACCGGAGAAGCTCGTCACCTCATAGCCGTCCGGGGTGATCTCCACGATCTGGTCCTGCCCGAGCTCGACAGCCTCCCGCGTGTACTCGATGAACGCCGACACGTCCGAGGCGACGAACATCTCCCCGTCCCCGACCCCGACGACGAGGGGCGAGTTGCGACGGGCGGCGACGATCCGCTGGGGCGACTGCGCGTCGACCGCGACGAGGGTGAAGGCGCCCTCGAGCCGGTTGCACACGGCACGCATCGCCTCCATGAGCGAGGTCGTACGCTCCACCTCACGTCCGAGCAGCTGGGCAGCGACCTCGGTGTCGGTCTCGCTCGCGAAGAGGACCCCGTCCGCCTCCAGCTCGGCGCGCAGTGAGGCGAAGTTCTCGATGATGCCGTTGTGCACGACCGCGACGCGGCCCGTGTACGAGGCGTGCGGGTGGGCGTTGCCGTCTGTCGGGCCACCGTGCGTGGCACAGCGAGTGTGGCCGATACCGTGGCTGGACGGAGGCAGGGGGTGCTCAGCAAGCTCGGTCCCCAGGTTGGCGAGCTTGCCCGCCTTCTTGGCCAGAACGAGGCCGGACTCGGTGACGACGGCGATGCCCGCTGAGTCGTACCCCCGGTACTCCATACGCCGCAGACCGCCCATGATGACGTCCTGGGCCGGCCTGGGGCCCACATACCCGACGATTCCGCACATGGCCAGGACTCTACTTGTCGACGGCCACAAGGCTCTGAGGGTGCCCAGTCAGCTCGATGTCCACACCCAGAGAGCGGGACGGTTCCTTGACGTCGGCTGAGACGGGTCCCCGCGGTTAGTCTGGCCAGGTGATCCAGAGCCCAGACCTGACGCGGCCCGCACGCGAGATCCTCGCCGCCTTGGCCACGTGGTCACCGGTGGCACCGGCTCAGCAGCGGCTGAAGAGCGAGTACGAGTCCTTCGTGCGTACGACGGGCGAGGCGGCACTGGCCCGGAACGGGGGCCCCGAGCACCTCACCGGAAGCTGCTTCGTCTTCACGCCGGATCTGTCCCGGGTGCTCCTCTGCTTCCACCGCAAAGGCCAGTTCTGGGTACAGCTGGGCGGCCACGTGGAACCCGGGGACGCCTCGGTCGCCTCAGCTGCCTTCCGGGAAGCGCGCGAGGAGGGTGGCGTCACCGAGCTCCGGTCGTTCGGCGAGCTGCCCCTGGACATCGACCGCCATTCGCTGAGCCGCGGCTTCGGGACCTGCCGGGTCCACTGGGACGTGGGATACGTGGCGTTCGCCGAGCGAGACGTCGTACCCGTGGCCAGCATCGAGAGCGAAGCAGTCGCATGGTTCGACGTGGAAGGGCTCCCGCCGCAGCTGCCCGCGGGCTTCCCTGAGCGGCTGCGGACGATTCTCGACGAGCTGGCCCGCAGACGGGGCCCGGACGGGCTCGATGGTCGCAGCGCGTCGTCCTGATCCTCGCCGTCGGCCACCACGTGTCCGCCCGGTCTGTGCCAATGCCGTGGGACAGATGCCCTCCATTGCCGTGTCGGATGGACAGGGGCGGGCGGCGCTTGAGAGTGTTCCGGCGGGAGGGTGCACATGGACGAGCCGGAGGACGACCCGTACGGGCCGTACCTGACCCTTCGGCGCTCGCACTGGGCCGAGCTGGCCCGGCATCACGAGCTCGACCTGTCCGAGCAGACGCTCGCCAACATCCGCTCCACAGGCGACCCGATCGACCTCGACCAGGTCCGCCAGGTCTATCTGCCTCTCACCGAGCTCGTGAACCTCTACATCGAGCACAAGGGCCTTCTCTACCGCGACCAGAACGAGTTCCTCCGCTTGTCGGAGCGCAAGACGACGTTCGTCATCGGCGTGGCCGGCTCGGTCGCCGTCGGCAAGTCGACCACGTCACGGCTGCTGCGGGAGCTGCTGCGCCGTGAGGGCGCGACCGTCGACCTCGTGACGACGGACGGCTTCCTCTTCCCCAACGCCGAGCTCGAGAGGCGCGGGCTCCTCGAACGCAAGGGCTTCCCCGAGTCGTACGACCGGCGCGCGCTCGTTCGGTTCGTCCGTGACGTGAAGTCCGGTGAGGAGGGTGTCACGGCGCCCGTCTACTCACACCTGGTGTACGACATCGTCCAGGGCGAGTCGATCACCGTGAACCAGCCCGACATCCTCATCGTCGAGGGCCTGAACGTGCTCCAGCCTCCGCGACCGCGCAAGGACGGGTCCGGGGCGCTCGTGGTGAGCGACTTCTTCGACTTCAGCGTGTACGTCGACGCCTCGGAGCGCGCGATCCGCAACTGGTACATCGAGCGGTTCCTCCACCTCCGCGAGACCGCGTTCCGCGACCCCAGCTCGTACTTCACCCGCTTCGCCGAGCTCACTGAGAAGGAGTCGGTCGCGACGGCCGGCGCGGTCTGGGACGCGATCAACGGACCCAACCTCGTCCAGAACATCCGTCCGACCAGGGGGCGCGCCACGGTCGTTCTGCGCAAGGGGCTGCAGCACAACATCGAGTGGGTACGGATCCGTAAGGTCTGAACGGCCCCGGGCGGGTCCGTGACAATGTCACGTGGACAATGTCACGTGCCTGCGACGTGGCGGGTCGTCCCCCGGGCGCGCGCGGGCCGTCTGCGCGGCGGAACACCCCACCGGGCTGGGGTCCCGTCGGGCGGTACGGCTAGGTGCGGGGCCCCTTCACGTCGATCCCGCCGAACATGGCGAACCCCTTGACGATGATCCGCTTCGCGCCGGGGGTCGTGCGCTTCACCGACGTGCCGCCGAAGAGCGCGAACGTGTGGTCGACGACCTCGACGCCGGCAGGCACCTTGATGTTCACGCCGCCGAACACGGCGTACGCGTCGACGACGACTTCGTCCGAGGTCCAGACGGCGTCCGTGAAGTCGATGTCGACGCCCCCGAACGTGGCCAGGCAGTGAACCTGGGCCGGTGTCTCCCAGCGCCCGGCAAGGTTGGAGCCGCTGAAGACCCCGACCTTGACGATGGAGTCCCGCGCGCTCGACGGGCGCGCGACGGCGTTCGTGGTGGGTGCCTGGACGTACAGCATCGGCGGGTGCGTGACGTTCGAGAGGTCTCTCGTCAGGGGTGTGAGGTCGTCGCGGTTGGCCGCGGACCGTACCGCCAGGGCACGGTGGTCGTACTCCTCTGGGCTCAGGTAGCCCTGGGTGCGCGCCGCCTGGAGCAGCACCATCGCGTCCTCGCGGTCCGCCTCGGTGACGGGCAGATGCCCGCCGTACTTGGGCCCTACATCCGACGGCTCCATGGTCATGGCCCAAGGCTATTCGCGGTCCGCCCCGCTGCACACCCGGGGCTGGTCAGATGTCCTGCATCGCCTTCGCGACGGTGATGCTCCGTGTCAGCCACTCTCGCTGCTGGTCGGTCAGCGGACGACCCCTCGCCTCGGTGTGCTCCCAGGCGACGTTGACGACCGCCCGTAGGACCACCCAGTCGCGGCAGCGGCGCTCGTCCAGGCCCGAGGCGTCGACCAGGGCGTAGAACCGCTCCCGCACCCCCGCACCCGGTTCGTCGCCGAGCTCGGACCACCGGTTCCAGAGCATGGGCGCCAGCTCGTACGCGGGATCGCCGGCGAAGCCCTTCGGGTCGATGACGAGCCAGGGCCGGCGCTCGCCGCGCAGGACGTTCTCGTAGTGGAGATCGCCATGGATCACCGCGCTGGGTTCCTCGGCCAGGAGCCGAGGCGCCGCCGCCATCGCCTGCTCCACGAAGCGGGACGGGACCGCGTCACGCGGCAAGGTGCGGACGTCGTCGAGCCACCGGGTGAGCAGGGTTCGCAGATCAACCAGGCGGGGTGTGGGGGGCCTGTGGATCAGCCCGTACAGCTCGCCCACGACGCCGCAGGCCTCCACCACGTCGACGCTGGTGAGGTCCGCGCTCCCCAGCCGCTCCAGGAGCAACGCGCCCCGTCGTGGGTCGGCCGCCCAGAGCTCGACGGCCCCGCGTCCTCCCCACAGCTGCAGTGCCACCGGCTCTCCCGCACCGTCGGCGTGGATGTAGCCGATCTTCAGCATCCCCGGGCGGCCGGCATCGGTGCGGACCGGCAGGACGAGCCCTGACCGTCCGTACGCGGGCCGCCCGTCGTAGGAGAGGCGCCACTCGTCGGTGAGCTCGTCGGCGAGGCGCGGGATCCGCCCGAGGTACGCGGCCCAGTCCTGGCTCACCGCTGCCTGTTCGGCGAAGACGGGCGGGATCTCGTACGGGAGCTTCACGAGGAGCGACGCCCCGGGGTCACGTCAGGCTGACGCGTGCCTTGACGATGTCGGCGAGCTCCTCGCAGACCTCCTGGGCCTCGTCGAAGGTCGTCGCCTCGACCATCACGCGTACGACCGGCTCCGTGCCGGACGGGCGCAGCAGAACACGACCGGAGTCGCCGAGCCGCTTCGTCGCGGCACTCACGGCCGCCTTGATCTCCAGGTCGGATCCGGCGCGCAGCTTGTCGACGCCGCGCACGTTGATCATCACCTGCGGCAGGCGGGTCATCACCTCGGCCAGCTCGGCGAGGGACTTGCCCGTACGAGCCATGCGTGCGGTGAGGTGCAGGCCCGTCAGCACACCGTCGCCCGTGGTCGAGAACTCGCTCATGATCACGTGGCCGGACTGCTCGCCGCCCAGCGTGAAGCCGTTGGCGTTCATCGACTCCAGCACGTAGCGGTCGCCGACCTTCGTCTGGTCGACGCGGACGCCCTGCGCCCTCATGGCGTGCAGGAAGCCCAGGTTGCTCATGACCGTCGCCACGACGGTGTCGGACTGGAGGTCGTTGCTCTCCCGCATCGCGACCGCGAGGATCGCGAGGATCTGGTCACCGTCGACGAGCGCCCCGGTCGCGTCGACCGCGAGGCAACGGTCCGCGTCGCCGTCGAGTGCGATGCCGAGGTCCGCGCGGTGGGACACGACGGCCTTCTGCAGGTCGTCCATGTGGGTCGAGCCGCAGTGGTCGTTGATGTTGAGCCCGTCGGGCGTGTGGTGGATGCCGATGACGGTGGCGCCCTGGGCGGCGAAGGCGGCGAGCGCCGTCGTCGAGGACGCACCGTTGGCGCAGTCGATGACGATCCTCAGCCCGTCGAGGCTGGCGTCTTTCCCGAGCGACGCGACGAGGTGTGCGACGTACGCGTCGATCAGGCTCGGGTCGTCGATGACGCGACCGACTCCCGACCCGGTCGGACGCTGCCACGTCTCGCCCATGCGCATCTCGATCGCGTCCTCGAGGTCGTCGTCGAGCTTGATGCCGCCGCGAGCGAAGAACTTGATCCCGTTGTCGGGCATGGGGTTGTGGGATGCCGACAGCATCACGCCCAAGTCGGCACCCGTCGAGGCCACGAGGTAGGCGACGCCCGGCGTGGGGACGACCCCGACCCGTACGACGTCCACTCCTGCGGACGCGAGCCCGGCCACCACGGCGGCTTCGAGGAACTCGCCGGATGCACGGGAGTCACGACCGACAAGGGCTCGTGGCCGACGTCCGCCCGCGAACGCGCCCGCCTCACCGAGGACGTGCGCGGCCGCGACGGACAGGTCGAGCGCGAGCTCAGCCGTGAGGTCGCCGTTGGCGACCCCCCGCACACCGTCGGTACCGAAGAGACGGCCCATGACAGAGGCGGTGGCGGGTCAGCGCTTGCTGTACTGGGGAGCCTTGCGGGCCTTCTTGAGACCAGCCTTCTTGCGCTCCTTGATCCGCGCGTCGCGGGTCAGCATGCCGGCCTTCTTGAGCGCCGGGCGCGAGGCCTCGGCGTCTGCGGCGTTGAGCGCACGGGCCACACCGAGGCGCAGCGCGCCGGCCTGACCGGTCACACCGCCGCCGTTGATGCGGGCGATGACGTCGTAGGACCCGACCACGGCCGCGGTCTCCAGCGGCTCGGTCACGATCTGCTGGTGCACCTTGTTCGGGAAGTAGTCCTCGAGGGTGCGGCCGTTGATCGTCCACGTCCCCGAGCCCGGGATCAGCCGGACACGGGCGATGGCTTCCTTGCGACGTCCGGTGCCCCCGGTCTTGGTGACGACAGCCGGGCGGCTCGACGGGGACGCGCTCGAGGGGACCGCCTCAGCGCGGTACGCGATCTCGCGGTCGTTCTCGTCGGTGAAGGAGGCGATCTCTTCGCCCTCGGGCTCGACTACTTCAGTCACAGACACTGGCAGTTCCTCAATCTCACTGGGCGATCTGGGTGATCGTGTACGGCTGCGGCTGCTGCGCAGCGTGCGGGTGCTCGGGGCCCGAGTAGACCTTGAGCTTGCCCAGCAGCTGACGGCTGAGCTTGTTCTTGGGGAGCATGCCCCAGACCGCCCGCTCGACAGCCTTGCGGGGATCCTTGTCCAGCAGCTCGCCGTACGGGACAGCCTTGATGCTGCCCGGACGGGTGGTGCTGCGGTAGGCCATCTTGGTGGTGCGCTTGGACCCCGTCAGGGCGATCTTCGACGCGTTGACCACGACGACGAAGTCGCCGGTGTCGACGTGCGGCGCGTACGTGGGCTTGTGCTTGCCACGCAGGAGGGTTGCGGCAGTCGTAGCGAGGCGACCAAGGACAACGTCCTGGGCATCGATGACGTGCCAGTTCCTGGTGATCTCGCCAGGCTTCGGGCTGTACGTAGACACGGGTCGAACCAATCTCTCGCTTGAGCTATCCAGACTGCGGGCGCCACGGGTCGAAATACACCGGGCACAACAGCGGCTAACACTACCGCCGGGCAGGGGTAACGGCAAAACGTCACCTAGGCGAAGCGGACCCAGTTGGCTCCGTTGCCCGTCTCCTGACGGTCGAGGACCCTGAGCCGGGCATCCGTCCCGATCTCGTACAGGGTGGCCGTCGTCGACCGCTCCCCCACAGCCAGCAGGTACCGGCCGTCGGGCGTGACGCCGAAGCCGCGTGGTTGGGCCTCGGTCGCCGTGAAGGCCGTGACCGGCTCCGGTTCGCCGCTCAGTCCGAGCGGCACCGTCGCGATCGTGGACCCGGAACGCTCGCTCGCCCACGCCCAGCGACCGTCGGCGGCAAGGTGGATGTCGGCGCCCCAGATGAGGTGCTCGGCCGTGGGGTCCGCGCCGTACCGGCTGTGCGCGAGGCCGGCCGTCGGGTCGACGATCGACCGCTGAGAGGTGAGAGCCAGCTCACCCGTCGCTCCATCGCGGGCGTAGTGGAGCACCTCGCCGGAGAACTCGGTGACGACGAAGGCGCTGGTCTCCGCTGCGTTGAGAACGATGTGCCGCGGCCCGGATCCGGCCGGCGCCGACGCGACCTTCCCGTCGGTCAGGGAGCCGTCCTGGCCGAGGACGTACCGGATCACAGCGTCCTCTCCGAGGGAGACCACGTACGCGTGGCGCGTGTCCTTGGTGACGACGACGCTGTGGAGGTTGGCGTGCGAGACGGGCGGGGACGGGGCCTGGAGATGGCCGTTGTCGACGCCCCAGCCCATGGCGAGCCCCTGGTGGTAGAACGCACCCAGCAGCCGGTCACCGTGCGGGGTGAGCGTCAGGTACGTCGGGGAGCCGACCACCGACGTCTCGTCCCACGTCGTCAGCACACCGTTGCCGGGGTCGAGCGAGCACGTGACGATCGAGCCGGGCTTGGCGCCCACGTACACGAGGTGCCGCTCGGCATCGACGGCCAGCGTCGAACAGCCGGCCCCGACGGAGCTCACGGCAACCCGTTCCAGGCGGTCGTCGGCGATGCGGAACGTGCTGACGGTGCCGTCGTGGGCGTTCGTGACCAGCGCGAGGACCGGGATTGTCATACGCGCACTCTAGGGGGACTGACGAGAGGTGCGCGGGCGCTTGTGGGGTACCGGCCACGGCCGGCGGACGGGCCGTGTATCTTCCCCAGCATGAGTTCGAAGACGAACGCACCGCTTGCGCGCATCGATGATCCGTCGGCCATCCGCAACGTCGTCCTGGTCGGGTCCAGCGGCTCCGGGAAGACAACACTGTTCGAGCACCTCGTGCGGTCGAACGTGGCCAGCTACCGGGGCGAGAAGGAGGACCTGGAACGCAGCTCCGCCCTGCAGCTCGCCGCGTTCCGCACTGGTGACATCGTGCTCAACCTGCTCGACGCACCAGGTCACCCGGACTTCGTGGGCGAGCTGCGCGCAGCCCTCCGTGCGGCTGATGCGGCCGTGTTCGTGGTCGCCGCGGGTGACGGCATCGACGCCGCGACCGCTGCGCTCTGGCACGAGTGCAGCGCCGTCAGCATGCCCCGTGCGATCGTGGTGACCAAGCTCGACGACGGGCGGACCACCTTCGACGTCGCGCTCGGCGACCTGCAGTCGGTACTCGGCAAGTCCGTTCAGCCCGCGTACGCGCCGTTGCTCAGCGATGGCCAGATCACCGGCAACCTGTCCCTGGTGTCCCAGCAGGTCCACGACTACAGCACCGGCGACCTCGTGAGCCGGGCTGCCGACACCGCCGAGCTCGCCGTCATCGAGCAGTACCGCTCCGAGCTCATCGAGGGGATCATCGAGGAGTCCGAGGACGCCGACCTCATGGACCGCTACCTCGAGGGCGACGAGCTCAAGGAGGGAGAGCTCCTCACCGACCTCTTGACCGCGATCCTCCATGGCCGGTTCCACCCCGTCATCCCGGTCAACTCGCTCAACGGCATCGGCACCGACCAGCTTCTGACCGTCATCGAGAACTCGTTCCCGCAACCCGGCACGCACCGGCTCAGGGTCACCACGCCGGCCGGCGTGGATCTCGAGTCGCTCTCAGGCGATCCAGCGGGTCCCCTCGTCGCCGAGGTCATCAGGACGACATCCGACCAGTTCGCGGGCCGGCTCTCGCTCGTACGGATCTACAACGGCACGCTCCAGCTCGACGACGTGGTGCACGTCTCGGGGCACCGCAGCCTGTTCACGGGCGCAGCCGACACGGCGCACCCCGACCATGACGACGACGAGCGCGTCGGCCCCCTGTCGGTGCCGTCCGGCACGGAGACGACGCCCGTGGACGTCGCGATCGCGGGCCAGCTCGTGTACGTGTCGAAGCTGTCCAAGGCCGAGACCGGCGACACGTTGTCCCCGAAGGAGCGGCCGGCACTCGTCGAGCCGTGGAACCTCCCCGAGCCGCTGCTGCCGGTGGCGATCCGCGCCGCGTCACGCAACGACGAGGACAAGCTGCCCGCTGCGCTGGCCCGGCTCGCGGTCGAGGACACGACCGTACGGGTGGAGCGCACGGTGGAGACCGACCAGATCGTGCTCTGGACGATGGGGCAGGGCCATGTCGACCTGCTGCTCAACCGGCTCGTCCAGCGCTACGGGGTGAAGGTCACCCAGGAGGACCTCAAGGTGCCCCTCCGCGAGACGTTCGTCGCCAAGGCGTCGGCGCAAGGCCGACACGTCAAGCAGTCCGGTGGGCACGGCCAGTACGCGGTGTGCCAGCTCGAGATCGAGCCGCTCGACCGCGGGGCAGGCTTCGAGTTCGTCGACAAGGTCGTGGGCGGGGCGGTTCCGCGTCAGTTCATCCCCTCCGTCGAGAAGGGCGTCCGCGGCCAGCTCGAGAAGGGCGTCCTGGCGGGCTACCCGCTGGTCGACGTACGGGTCACGCTCGTCGACGGCAAGTCCCACTCGGTGGACTCCTCCGACATGGCGTTCCAGACCGCAGGGTCGTTGGGCCTGCGGGAGGCGGCCAGCACGAAGACCGTGACACTGCTCGAGCCGATCGACGAGGTCGTCGTGACCGTCGGCGAGGAGTTCATGGGCGCGGTGATGACCGATGTCTCAGGTCGGCGCGGGCGTGTGCTCGGCACCGACTCCGACGACGCCCACCACGCGATCATCAGGGCGCTCATCCCCGCGAGCGAGCTCAGCCGGTACGCGATCGACCTCCGAGGCCTGGCCCACGGCTCCGGCTCGTTCACCCGGACCTTCCACGGCTACGAGCAGATGCCCCAGAACCTCGTCGACGAGGCCGTCAAGGCGCACCACAGCTGAGGCCGCATCACCGGCCGATGAAGCTCATGACGCCGTCGCCCATCATCTGAACGGCGATGGCGCTGAGGACGAGTCCCGCGATGCGTGTCAGGAGTGTGATGCCGGCCTCTTTCAGCACGCGACGGATGACCTCGGCGAACCGGAGCGTGAGGTACACGGCGAGCATCGACGTGAGGAGAGCCACGGCCACGACGAGGTAGCCCAGCGCTGTCGACTGCCCCTTCACCGCGATCATGATGGCCACGATCACCCCGGGTCCGGCGAGCAGCGGCGTGCCCAGCGGAACGATCGCCACGTTCACGTTGGACTCGGGGGCGTCGTCGGCGGGCTGCTCGTCGAAGTGGCCCGTCAGCAGCTGGAGCGCGACGAGCAGCAGCAGCAGGCCACCGGAGATCTGGAGCGCTCCCACCGACACGTGCAGGTAGTCGAGGATGAACCGCCCGAACAAGCCGAACAGTCCTGTGACGGCCAGTGCCACGAGCGTGGCCCGTCGGGCGGCGAGGTTGCGATGCCGCGGCGACATCCGCCGAGTGAGCCCGAGGAACACGGGCAGGAGCCCTGGGGGGTCCAGGATCACCCACAACGTCAGAACGGTTGAGGTGAAGACATACCCGTACGAGCTCACAGCACTCCCTTCGCGAGGGACAACGCTAGTGGTGCTGGGTCCTGTCCCCCACGTCGGTCCTCCCGGCGGTGGCGAGCAGAGCCTAGAAGGAGTGGAGCGGGCGCTCGCCCGGTGCGAGACTGGAGCGAGGGACGATCTCCTTGCCGAACGGGAAGCACGTCACGGGGATCATCTTGATGTTCGCCAGCGCGACCGGGATGCCGACGATCGTGATGCTCTGGGCCAATGCCGTGACGACGTGCCCGATCGCGAGCCAGACACCGGCGACCACGAACCAGACCAGGTTGCCGATCGCCGAACCGGCCCCGGCACCACGCTTCGCCACGACAGCGCTCCCGAACGGCCACAGTGCGTACCTGGCCATCCGCAGCGACGCGACGCCGAACGGGATCGTCACGATCAGCAGGCACGCCACCAGGCCGAGGACGAAGTAGCCGAGCGCGAGCCAGATTCCGCCGAAGACCAGCCAGATGAGATTGAGCACCGTACGCATGTGTGTCCACGCCGGAGTGGCGTGCCCTTCCTGTCACCAGTGAACTACGGTGGCCGGCCGTGGATCGTCATGGGCGTCCCCACCCGTACCCGGGTCCCGCAACCTGCGCTCGGGGTCGCGTGCTGGATAGGGTGGCGCGCGTGGTGACAGGCGAGGCGCGTCCGCATCGGGACGTCGTGAGCTTCGTCCGCCGTAGCGCCCGCATGAACCCCTCGCAGGAGCGCGCCTGGCGGGAGCACCGCGCCGCCTACCTCGTGGATGTCGCCCGCGGCACGATGTCGACCTCGGTGGCCCCGCAGGACCCTGTGGACTGGTCGGTGGTCTTCGCACGCAGCGCTCCGCTCATCGCCGAGATCGGGGCCGGCAACGGCGACTCGCTCGTGGCGACCGCGGCGGCCCACCCGGACATCGACATCGTCGGCTTCGAGGTCTTCGAGCCGTCCATCGCCTCGACCGTCGGCAAGCTGGCGGCCCGGCAGCTCACCAACGCCCGCGTCGTACTCGCTGACGGCGTCCAGGGCCTGCGGCACCTCGTGGCGCCCGCCTCCCTCGAGGCCGTCCACGCGTTCTTCCCCGACCCCTGGCACAAGTCGCGGCACCACAAGCGGCGCCTGGTGTCACCGGCCACGTGCGCGTTGGTCGCGGACCGGCTCCGGCCGGGCGGCCTGTTCCGCGTGGCGACCGACTGGAAGGACTACGCGCTGGCGATGCGCGAGGTGCTCGACGGCTCGCCACTCACCAACACCTGTGACGGATGGGCGCCACGCTTCGAGGAGCGGCCCATGACCAAGTACGAGGCGCGGGGGCTCGCCGCCGGCAGGACGGTGTACGACCTGTGCTACCGGCGATGACGACCGAACGTGGGAGGTGGCGCCTCGACGTCGCCTACGACGGCACCGCGTTCTGCGGCTGGGCGGCACAGCCGGGCCTGCGCAGTGTCGAAGGAGACCTCGGTGAGTGGATCGGGCGGATCCTGAACCTCGACGAACCACCCCGTCTGACGTGTGCCGGCCGTACGGATGCGGGTGTCCACGCGCGGGGCCAGGTCGTCCACGTCGACCTCGCCGTCACCACGGAGGTCGGCCGAGCGGGCCCGCTGGACACGGGCTCGGTCCTCGGCCGCCGCCTGCCCCGCGCCCTTCCCGAGGACATCGCCGTACGACGCGTGATGCGGGTCCCGGACGGCTTCGACGCCCGCTTCTCGGCGATCTGGCGCCGCTACGTCTACCGGCTGTGGGACGAGCCGGCCGACCTGGACCCGCTGCGTCGCAACCACGTCGTCCGCCACCCGGAGCCCCTGGACGTGTCGGTCCTCGCCGACGCCGGTGCCGACCTGCTCGGGCTCCACGACTTCGTCGCGTTCTGCAAGCGCCGCGACCAGGCGACCACGATCCGTACGTTGCAGCGCGTCGAAGCCGTACGTCTCGAGGACCGCACCATCGAGGTCACCGTCCAGGCGGACGCGTTCTGCCACTCCATGGTGCGCTCGCTCATGGGCGCGCTGACCGCGGTCGCCGCCGGGCGCAGGGACCGTGCCTGGCTGCGGCGACTGCTCGCGACCACCGAACGCGCCAACGACGTCACGGTGCTCCCCGCCCACGGCCTGACGCTCGAGGAGGTCGGCTACCCGGCCGACTCCGAGCTCGCCCTCCGCGCCGCCAACGCGCGGTCGACCCGCACCCTGCCCGAGGAGAGCGAATGAGCCACTACTTCGAGACCCCCACGGGCAGAGCCACGACGTTCCGCGTCGGCATGCGGCTGTGGGACGCCGACGTCGAGCTCGAGTCGTCGAAGGGGGTCTTCTCCGGCGGAGGGCTGGACGTCGGGACAGCCATGATGCTCCGTTCGACCGAGCCGCCCACGGGGCCGGTCCATCTGCTCGACCTCGGCTGCGGAATCGGGCCCATCACGGTCGCACTCGGTCTGGCGAACCCTGAGGCCCGGATCACGGCGATCGACGTCAACGAGCGCGCCCTCGCGCTGACGAGGTCGAACGCCGACAGGCTCGGGATCGGCGACCGGGTGTCGACCCTGCTGCCCGAGGACGTCCCGGTGGACGAGCTGTACGACGAGATCTGGTCCAACCCCCCGATCCGGATCGGCAAGCCCGCCCTGCACGAGCTGTTGACGACGTGGCTCGACCGACTGCGCCCGGACGGCACCGCCTGGATGGTCGTCGCGCGGAACCTGGGAGCGGACTCTCTCACCGTGTGGCTCGAGGAGCAGGGCTGGGGCTGCGAGCGCCTGGCCAGCGCGAAGGGCTTCCGCGTGTTCGCCGTCCGGCGAGGCTGAGTTCCCCTCAACCGCCGCCCGCCGGCCCCACCGCGTGCTATGACAGGCCTGGATGGCCGACCGGTCCACGGCGGTCACCACCGGATCAGAGGGAGAGAACGCATGGGCTTCGCTGATGATCTGAAGGCGAAGGCGTCAGAGCTGCTGGTCGATGCCAAGGACGTCCTCGAGGGCGCCAAGGACAAGGCCGGCGACCTGTACGGAGACGCGAAGGACAAGGCCGGCGACCTGTACCAGGACGCGAAGGACAAGGTCGAGGACATCTTCGACCACGACGCCGGCACGACGGCCTCGGCCACCGACGACGCGGCCGGGGCCGCCCCTGCCGCCCCTGCCGCGGACGACGCAGCCGGCTGACCGGCACCGAACCGAGAGGGCGCTGACCGTACGCGTCGGCGCCCTCGAGGCGTTCTCAGCGCTTGTACGTGACCTCG
>DAIEHO010000215.1 GCA_027353565.1 Propionibacteriaceae bacterium | reverse complement strand
GACGAGGCCAACAAGGTCCGCTCGAAGGAGCCGCGCCGCATCAGCCAGCCCGACTCCCCGATCCAGATCCTCGTCGTCCCGACGAACGAGGAGCTCGCCATGGCCCGGGAGACCCAGAAGGTCATCTCCGCCTGAGCCGGGTGCGGGGCTACCTTCCGGGGTCGGCCCGTCGCGCCACGGGCCGCCGCGACCACAGCCGTTGCGAGACGCGACGAGCCATGGTGGCGATACCGGTCGTGAGCTCGCGCACGCCTCGGGCGACCGTCGCGGTGAACCGGGCACCCCGGTGGGACGCGAACCGGAGCGTGGCGATGTACGACGCGGGCTCGCCGTACGCGTCCTTGGGCTCCTGACCCGAGTCGTCGCAGAAGGCCTCGACCTTGGCCAGCTCGTCGCCGATCTGGACGCCGTCGACGCCTCGCGGTCGCAGCAGCACTGTGAAGTCGCGTAGCCAGCCTTCACGTGTCGAGGACGATGACAGGTCGCGAGAATGGTCGGCTGTCATGGGGTCGCTCCTTGGGGGGGTGAGGGGTGACCGGACCAGGTTAAGCCCCCGAGCGGCCGCACATGCCGCTGTTCGAGCGCGCGAGTCGGCTGCTCAGGATCGGTACGGCACCCGTTCCATCGATCGGCCGGTTATGAGAGGCAGAAACCAGTCGGCTTCGAGCCGATCGATCAAAGTGCACGTCACGGGGGCGCTTTTCGAGCCCTATGACGAGCACTTTGATTGATTCGCGGGACCGTCCCGTCCCAAGGCCGCTCATAACCAGCCTTGTGATGGCAGGACCATGCTCGCTGCGTCCGTCAGGCCGTCGCTGGAGCTCGCGCCGTGCCTCCGGTGTCAGTCACCCCCGGGTGTCCGCGCGCACTCGCGGCGGCACCGACGGGTCCGGGAGCCTGCGCCCCGTTTCGAGCAGCGTCTTGAGCGCGTCGATGATCCAGACCCAGCCGTCCTTGACGTGCGCCCAGGTGAGAGGGCTGCCTTCGAGGTCGCCGTGCACCAGCCGTACGCGTGTCAGGTCAGGTCCGACCCCCTCGACGGTCCACTCGACGCGGCTCGGCGGTTCCGCGGACAGCGCCGCGTCGTACAGGACGTGCCAGGTCTGAACGAAGCGTCCGGGCCGCCCGTCGGTGGGCGGTGTCAGCTCCTCGATCATGCCCTCGACGGCGTCGCGACCGTCCTCGGTGACCGTGCGATAGGCGGCGCCGGCCACCGGCGGTGCGACGAACGACGTGTGGTGGAAGTACTTCCGGGTCCAGTCGGAGTCGGTGATCGCGCGGAACACCGCCTCGGGCGTCGCCGCGATGTAGATCTGGTAGACGTGCGCCGTGCCGACCATCAGGCCTCCTCGGGTGTGCTGATGTGCTGGTCGAGGGCGACCAGAGCTGAGGTGAAACGCGCCGCGTACTTGCTGATCCACCGGTTCGCGACCTGCTCGATCGGTACGGGGTTGAGATACAGGCGCTTCGTACGCCCTTGTCGCACCGGGATGACGAGGTCGGCCTCCTCCAGGACGGCGAGGTGCTTCATCACCCCGAACTGGGTCATCTCGGGAAACCGTTCCGCGAGCTGAGTCACCGTCTGCCCGTCCTCGCCG
>DAIEHO010000152.1 GCA_027353565.1 Propionibacteriaceae bacterium | reverse complement strand
CGGCGTTCTTGAGCATGTCGGTGACCGACGCCCGCTGGACGTTGAGGATCTTGCCCCGGATGGGCAGCAGGGCCTGGATCTCGGAGGTGCGCGCCAGCTTGGCGGTGCCCATCGCGGAGTCGCCCTCGACGATGAACAGCTCCGTACGGTCGGGGTCGTTCGAGCGACAGTCGGCGAGCTTGGGCGGCAGGCTCGACGACTCGAGGGCGTTCTTCGCGCGCTGAGCCTCCTTGTGAGACCGCGCCGCGACGCGTGTCCGAGCGGCGTTGACGACCTTCTCCATGACAGCGCGTGCCTGCGCCTTGGTGGCGGCCTTCGTCGAGGTCAGATAGGCGGCCAGCTCGTTCTCGACGATGCGGGCGGTGATGCGTGCCACCGCCGGGGTGCCGAGCACCTCCTTGGTCTGGCCTTCGAACTGCGGCTCCGCCAGCCGAACGGTGACGACGCCGGTGAGTCCCTCGAGGATGTCGTCCTTGAGCAGCTCCTCCCCCGCCTTCATGATCCGGGTGCTGTCGAGGCCGCGGAGGAACGCCTTGACAAGGCCCCGCTCGAAACCCTGCTGGTGGGTGCCGCCCTTGGGGGTGGCGATGATGTTGACGAACGACTGCAGGACCGTGTCGTAGCCCGTTCCCCATCGCAGCGCGATGTCGACATCCAGCTGCCGCTCCACGTCCGTGGGCGTCATCGACCCCGAGTCGTCCATCATCGGTACGGTCTCGGTGAAGCGGTCGCTGCCCTGGAGGCGGACGATCTCGGTGACCGGCTGGTCGTGCGCGAGGAAGTCGCAGAACTCGGAGATGCCGCCGTCGTGCTTGAAGACCTCCGTGACGGTCTCGCTGCCGCGCGCGTCGCTGACCGCGATCTCGAGACCGGGGATGAGGAAGCTGGTCTGCCGTGCCCGGTTGAGCAACGATTCCCAGGCCAGCTGAGCGTCGGGCAGGAAGATCTGGCGGTCGGGCCAGTACCGCACCCGCGTCCCGGTCACCGTCTTGCCGACCTTGCCGACCTTGCGCAGCTCCGAGTTGGGTGTGAACGTGGCCGTGGGACCGTCGCCGTCGAAGGTTCCAGGAGTTCCCCGACGGAAGCTCATCGCATACGTCGCCCCGCCGCGGTCCACCTCGACGTCGAGGCGGCTCGACAGCGCGTTGACCACCGAGGCACCGACGCCGTGCAGCCCGCCTGTCGCGCTGTACGCACCGCCCCCGAACTTCCCGCCGCCATGGAGCTTGGTATAGACGACCTCGACGCCGGACAGCCCTGTGCCGGGGTGCGTGTCCACCGGCACGCCGCGGGCATGGTCGGCCACGTAGACCGAGCCGTCGTGACGGAGCTCGACCTCGATCCTGTCGCCGAACCCGGCGAGAGCCTCGTCGACGGAGTTGTCGATGATCTCCCACAGACAGTGCATGAGCCCCTTGGTGTCGGTGGACCCGATGTACATCGCAGGCCGCTTCCGTACAGCCTCGAGGCCCTCCAGGACGAGCAGGTGCCGCGCCTCGTAGTCATGCCCCAACGCCTGAGGGGCGCGTGAACGCGCACGGGAAGACTGTTCCGAACTCACCCGACGAGGCTAGTGCGCGCCGCAGACGAATCCCCGACGGCACGCCCTGGCCCTTGTGGATACCGGTCGCCTCCCCAGCCTTGAGTCCGGTAGACTCAGGTTTGCCGAGATGTACGTAAGGCAACTGGAACAAACCTGCAACGTGAGCGCGTTCTTCAGATGCATCGTCTGTAACGCAGGGGATGCAACTATGGAGATACACAAAGCACCACCCCGACGACCGCCACCCGGCTGGGGAAGAGAGGCACCGTGAGCACCACCCTGTGCGACGAGTCACTGACAGCTTCCGACCGCTGCGATCGCTGCGGAGCACAGGCATACCTGCGCGTGAAGTTCGAGAGTGGCGGAGAGCTTCTCTTCTGTGCGCACCATGCCAAGGCTCACTCCGACAAGCTGAAGCAAGTGGCTCTGAAGATCCACGACGAGACGGACAAGATCGTCTGACGCACCCATCCCACCTCTGACCCCGACCCCTGGCCCGCGATTGCGGGACCAGGGG
>DAIEHO010000119.1 GCA_027353565.1 Propionibacteriaceae bacterium | reverse complement strand
CAGATACTCGAACATCGAGCCGGACCAGCTGAGCAGCACGGCCCGGTTGACGGCGGCCGTCATCCCCCTGCCGAGCCGGGACCAGTGCCGCACGGGAAGGTCGCCCTTGGCGATTCCCACGAAGCTGGCCAGTCGGCACTCCGACGCCAGGAGGTCGTAGCAGCTCTCGTCGCGCTGACGCTCCGCCACCTGGTAGCCGACCGACAACAGCTTGCGGCTCGGGTCGAAGAGCAACCTGAAGTCCGTGGCGTTGACGGCATCACGGGCCAGGACCTCCAGCTGCCCCAGACGGGCGACGAGCCCGCCGAGCTGCTCGGGCGTCAGTCCCGCGTCCCGGCGCTGGGACGCGATCGTCCTCGCCAGGGCTGCAACGGCCGCGTGGGCAGCAGGCTGGACCCCCGGAGTGGCATCGAGTCGTTCCACCAGCGCTTCCAGGCTTGACAGCTCGGCGTCACCTGCCTGAGCGGTGAGCTCTCGAACGGCGGCTTCCAGGATGTCGAAGCGGGAGCCGACGAGCGGAGCTGTTCCCGCCGCGACCTCGTCCGGCATCGCTGCCCGGACCAGCTCGAGCCCGTCCATGATCCCCTCCGGCCGGCAGCCGGCCAGAGCGGGGTCGCCCTGCCACTCCGTGCACGCATTGGCGAGGGCCAGCAGGTGGCCGACCAGGTTCCCACTGTCCACGGAGGAGATGTACCTCGGTTCCAGGGGCTCTCCGGTGAGCGTGTCGTACCAGTTGTAGAGGTGTCCTGAGTCATGCTCCAGCTCGATCATGGCGTTCAACGTGGCGTCCAGCCGATCGACAGTCTCTGCGAGACCAACCCAGCCGAAGTCCCTGGCACTGACGATGCTCAACAAGTAGAGCCCGATGTTCGTGGGGGATGTGCGGTGCGCGACCACCGGTTTCGGGGACTCCTGGTAGTTGTCCGGGGGCAGGTACCGGTCGTCGGAGGTCACGAAGGCGACGAAGAACTCCCAGGTCCTTCGGGCGACGAGCCGCAGATCGGCCAGGGCCTCGTCGTCCGGGGCCAGCTCGACCCTCTCCTTGACCCGGCTCGCCTCGTAGGCGATCAGGGGCGCGCACAACCACAGCGCCACCGGCACCGAGGCGATCGCCAGGTGCGACCAACCCCGCACGGCCGCGATCGCCACGGCAACGAGTGGGGGCACCAGGCCGGGGACCATGAGGCGCCAGAACCTGGACAACGTGCCGCTGGCCTGCTGTTGAGCCATGGCGGCCGTCGTCCACTCCAGCAGGTGGCGTCGACTCACCGCGAGCCGCCACAGCGTGCGGGCGATGGCGTCCGCGTACGCGACCGACCGGTGCGCAAGGAGCGCGAGATCCAGGAAGCCGAGGACCAGGGCACGGCCGAGATCTGCCGCCGCCGCCGTCACATGACTGCGCAGTGTGACGTCGGGGACGGGAGTGAGCTCGGAGATGGCCGACCACACGGGCATCCCGAACAGCGTGAGTGCCGTCAACCCGAGCCACGCAACCGCAGCCCTCGGTGTCGGTGCGGCGAGCGACACGAGGAAGCCGAGAACCAGGACGACCGGGACCAGCGACCGCCGCAGGTTGTCCAGCATCTTCCAGCGGCCGAGCGCGCTGATCGGTCCACGCACCCCGATGGTCCATGGCAGGAGCTGCCAGTCGCCCCGGGTCCAGCGAAGGTCGCGCGACAGAGCCACCTCGTAGGACGTCGGGTACGCTTCGACGACCTCGACGTCGGAGACCACCCCCGACCGTGCAAGGTTTCCTTCCAGAAGGTCGTGGCTCAGCACCCGGTTCGCCGGGATCCGACCCTCGACGAGCCGGCCAAGGGCGTCGATGTCGTAGATCCCCTTGCCCGCGAACGACCCTTCGTCGAAGAAGTCCTGATAGACGTCCGAGACGGGGAAGGCATAGGGGTGAAGCCCCGGGGTCGTGGTGTACGTGGCCTGGAACAGCGACGTGTCCTCTGTCACGGGCAGGGACGGTGTCACCCTGGGCTGCAGGATCGCGTAGCCCTGCCTCACCAGCTTGCCTTCCGCGTCGAGCTTCGCGCGGTTCAACGGATGGGCCAGCTTCTCGACCAGCCGGAGCGCCGCTTCCCTCGGCAGCAGTGTGTCGGAGTCGACAGTGATGACATACCGGAACGGACCAGGCATTCTGCCCTCGAAGGGCAAGTAGGTGGTGTCCTCGGCGCCACGAAGCAGTCGGTTCAGCTCCTCGAGCTTGCCCCTCTTCCTCTCCCACCCCATCCACACACCCTCGGAGGGGTTGTAGACCCTGCGGCGGTGGAACAGGAAGAACCGGTCCGAGTACTTCTCGTTGAGCCTGATGATGCCGTCGGTGGCGGCGGCCAGCAGCTCCTCGTCGGCGGAGGTGACCTCGACCGTGCTGTCGGCCCAGTCGGTCAGCGCCGCGAAGTAGATCTCGCCGGAGTCGTTGGAGAGGAAGTGCACCTCGAGGCTGTCCATCAGCTCCTCGACGCTCGTCTGCGATGTGAGCATCGTCGGGACCACCACCAGAGTGCGGAACTCCTCGGGAACGCCATCTCTGAGATGCAGTCCCGGCAGAGGTGTGGCCGGAAGAAGGCGTGTGGTGGCGCGGTTGATGCCGGCAAGAACCACGTCGCTCGCAGGAACGAGGGCGAGGACAGCGACGAGGATCCCCCAGGGATCGCCCCGCGCCGAGGGGCTGAAGCCCGTCACCGCCCGCATCATGAGGAACGCCAACCCGGCCGTGAGGATGCCCGCGGTGAGCAGGTACGCACCCAACCCGCCCGCCTTGAACACCCTCAACACGCGCAGCCGCGGTGGCGGTCGGTACCGCAGGAGGGACTCAAGCTGACGTCGCCCACCGTCGAGCAGCCAGTACGCGACCTCGCGGGTCACGTCGTCCGACGCGCCGTCGACCAGGCTGAGCACGAGGCGGGTGACTGCTATCTCTGCCTGTCCTGAGCCACGGGCGAGCTCTTCGATCGCCGACCGGCAGAGGTTCCGGGTGCCGAAGTCCGAGGCCGGGTAGGCGCTGCTCGTCCGCAGCTCCTCCTCGATGATGCTCACCGACTCCAGCCAGTCCTCCCAGTTCACATCGGTCAGGAGTCGTAGCGACCGGAAGATGTTGCGCATGGTCACCGTCGCGGCCGCCTGCCTGCGATGCTCGCCCTGCACCAGCTCCGCAACGTCCCAGCCATGCTCGTCGATGACGTGCTCCAGCCACTCCGAGGCGTCGTCCACCCTGTGC
The DNA here is from genome assembly GCA_027353565.1 of Propionibacteriaceae bacterium. GTDB lineage: Bacteria > Actinomycetota > Actinomycetes > Propionibacteriales > Propionibacteriaceae > Fen-668. The sequence goes on along the minus strand of DAIEHO010000119.1, from coordinate 1,738 downwards.
TCGGTCAGCCGCCGCATCATCTGCACGACGAACGGCCGGGACACGCGCGCCCCATCCTGGCGCGGGAGCGCCGAGGACAGAGGGACCGGGTCTCCAGAGACACCGAGCAGGCGGTCGGCCACCACATCAGCTCGCTGACGGTCCCGGCTGGCAGCCACCATCAGCTCGGACACCCGGCGCAGGTTCTCGATGAGCACGATCCTCAGATGGATGGGGACAGCCCACAGCTCGCCCAGGCTCAGCGCTTGTCGGGACTCGTACACGCCGACGAACCGGCCCAGCTGGTCCGCGTCGAGGTTGCTGTCCGTATGGGCGACATAGGCCCACACGATCCCGAAGATCCGGGGATGGCCCTCGAGGAATCCCGGACCGAGCTTGGGGAGCAAGCGGAAGTAGCCCCAGGGGAGGTCCTTCCTGATCTGGCGGATCTGCGCCTCGACCACGTGGAAGTTGTCCACCAACCACTCGGCGGCAGGCGTTATCGGAAGCTCCTCGCCCATGTCCGCGACCGTGGCGTCGTAGCTCTTGAGCAGACTCGCACGGTTCTGTTCCACCCGTGTCAGCAGTGGCGTCACGGGCCTGGACCGCTTCACGACGACCTGGCTGCTCGCCAGGCTCAACGCGTGCCGGGACAGCTGGTCTTCGCTGAAGAGCTCGGCACGGATGATGGCGGTGTCACCGCCGGGCGCATCGACGAGGTCCCCGCCCAGCCGGACCTTCGCCTCCATGCCGCTCCTCCACCGCCACCGGGACCGATGGTCCAGCGACGATGAACGAGGCGACTCGACCATCACCCGGGGCAAGCCTCATCAGTAGCCTACGTACCCCGACGCGGGCGCACAGGCCATCCGGGAAACGGCTCCTCCCAATCCGGGCGGAGCCGGGTCGGTCCAGGAGCACACACCTCGGCAACGCCGTCGCTCGAGGACGAGGGGCGGCGGGTGCGGCCTCGGCTACCCCCGAGCGGGCGCAGCCGCACGTGGGCTCTCATGCGGGGAGCGCCCGCGGATCCGCCTCCTGGGACCAGCCCCGTGACGCGACCCCGTACCCGTGAGCTGCGCCTGAACGACCGAGCGCAACGGCATGTCCATGAGCTCCCCGAGCGTGATGGTGGGCCGCTCGATCCCGGCCCGGATGACGCGGACCATGAAGTCGTGCGCGTCGTCGATGTACGTGGCGGGCATGCGCGTCAGGCTGTGTTCCCAGTAGCAGCGCAGTCCGCCGGTGCCGTCGTCGTCCATGACGGTCAGGTACGCGGCGATGGCCGTCGCCCCGTTTCCGTACCACATGGTCCTGAACGTCAGCCCGTCGTCGAGGGCCACGGCGAGAGTCTGGAACGTCATCAGCACCCCCGAGTAGGTGATCCCGGGGTGCTGGCCGAACGCTTCCAACCCCATGTTGATCGCTTCGACGCTCGGGAAGTCCATGTGGCGGTAGTGCTGGCTCTGCTTGTCGAGCATCTCCTCCAACGCCTCCATGAACGTTGTGGTCTCCGGCAGAACGGTGCGGAAGTCGAAGTGGTGGACCCGCGAGCCCCCCGTGCGCTTCTCCTCGATCGTGCCGCGTCGCGCCAGGGTCCCCCCGAAGGTCACGTCGGGGGTCCGGTCGTTCACCGTGGCCAGGTAGGTGCGCAGCGCCAACGCGAACACCAGCTGCAGCGACGGGAAGCGCTGCTCGACGAGGAACTCCTCGCAGCGCTCCACGTCCGACGCGCTCACGACCTTGACGATGTGTCCGC
>DAIEHO010000107.1 GCA_027353565.1 Propionibacteriaceae bacterium | reverse complement strand
CCGAGCTGCGTGGATGGCGTCCGGCTCGTCCGCGAGCACACGCGGCAACGACGTACGCACGGTCGCCGCGTGCTGCTGGATGTACGGCTCGACGACCTCCCTGCCCGTGGGGCTCATCGCGATGTCATGCCTCGAACATCGCCGGGTCACCTGCACCGTACCGGAGGATCTCGATCTCGTCGCCGCTGAGATCCACGACGGTCGTCGCGAGCAGACCGACGTCTCCGGAGTCCAGCACGGCGTCGACGTCGTGCGCCAGCGTGTCGGCGATCGTCCACCCGTCCGTCATCGGCTCGTCGGTGTCCGGGAGGATGAGGGTGCTCGACTGCAGCGGGACGCCCAGCAGGTCGAGCAACGCCCGAGCCGTCACGTGCTCCGGGATCCGCACGCCGACCGTCTTCTTCTTCGGATGCAGCATCGCCTTGGGAGCTTCGCGGGTCGCGGGGAGGATGAACGTGTACGGGCCGGGCGTGGAAGCCTTGATCGCGCGGAACTCCCGGTTGCCCATCTGCACGTACGCGCCGAGCTGTGCGAACTCGCTGCAGACCAGGGTGAAGTGGTGGTGGTCGTCGAGACGCCGGATGGTACGAATCCGCTCCAGCGCGTCCCGCGTTCCCAGCCGGCACCCGAGCGCGAAGCCGGAGTCCGTGGGGTAGGCCACCAGGCCGCCGTCCTCGAGGATCGCGGCGACCTGCGCGAGGGACCGCGGCTGAGGATTCGCTGGATGCACGTCGAAGTAGCGAGCCATACCGACATCCTCCCACCGCTGACCAGGGAGAACTCGTGGACTGTTAACCCCGTCCTGACCTGATTCTTACATTCGGGGTCGACACTCGTCGTCATGAGCACAGACGCGTGGCGACGTACGGCTCGGATCATGCGACGGGCGGCCTTCGGGGTCACAGGCACGGACGTCGACCGGGTCGGCCAGGACGTGGAGAAGTGGGTCGACGACGCACTCGGTGCGGGGCCCGACCCGGGCGTCGACGGGACGCCACCGCCCACCTTCCCCTCGCTGCCTGCTCTGGCGGCGAATCCGTCACTGGCCGACATCCAGGCGCGCAACAAGGCGCTCAACGACCAGGGCAACCAGCTGATCAGCTGGTGGCTGACCCGGATGGTCGACGCCCAGCGGCCCGTGCGTGAGCGACTGACGTTCGCGTGGCACAACCACTGGGCGACAAGCATGTCGAAGGTCAGGCAACCCGCCCTGATGCTCCGTCAGAACCAGCTGCTGCGCAGCCAGGGGTTCGGGAGCTTCACGAGCCTGTCCGAGCAGATGATGGCCGACCCGGCCCTACTGATCTGGCTCGATGCCGAGAAGAACACGAAGGCCGCGCCCAACGAGAACCTCGCCCGCGAGCTCATGGAGCTGTTCACCCTCGGCGTCGGCGGAGGCTACACCGAGGACGACGTCAAGCAGGCGGCCCGCGCCCTCACGGGCTGGCGCGTCGCCCCGGACGGGACCGTGACCAACGACCCCAAGCGGACGGATCCGGGGCCGGAGACCGTGCTGGGCGTCACCGACCGCTTCACACCCACGACCCTGGTCGCGACGATTCTCTCCCAGCCGGCGCACCCCCGGTATCTGGCGACTCGCTGGTGGCACCAGCTGGCCAGCGACGACACGATCCCCGACGATGCGCTCACCCGAGTGGTCGCCGCGTACGGCCCGGGCCGCGACCTCACCGCGCTCGTCAAGGCGGTGCTCGTCGACCCCGAGTTCGCGGCCGCGGCCGGTTCGATCGTCGCCTCCCCGGTCGAGTGGGTCGTCGCATCGATGCGCACTCTCCGGATCCCGTCGACCGCCGCCAACATCGCCCAGTGCCTCGGGGTCCTCCAGCGCCTGGGTCAGGTGCCCTTCCTGCCCCCGAACGTGTCAGGCTGGCCGTCGGGCGCCTCCTGGTCGTCAACCGCGGCGGCAGCCACCCGTGCCGCAGCAGCAAGCAAGATGGCCTCCCTCGCCGACCTCACCGAGGTGTCGAACGCCAGTGCCGCCACCCGCAACGACGCGGTGGCCCACCTCCTCGCCCTCGACCACTTCGCCCCGCGCACGGTCACCGCGCTCGCGCTGGCCAAAGGAAACCCGACGCAGCTCGTCGCGACCGCGCTGATCAGCCCCGACTACCTGGTGGTGTGACATGAGAGTTCCGTACAACCCACGTCTTCCCCTCGACGGCCTCACCCGTCGAGGTTTCCTCCAGGCATCCGGGGTCGTCGGAGCCACCGCACTCCTGGCCGGTGTCGCCGGGTGCTCCTGGCAGGACGTCCAGAAGGCGGCGTCACAGAACCCGTTGCCCGCGGGGACCCCGGTCCTCGTGCTCGTGACCATGTACGGCGGTAACGACTGGCTCAACACGGTGATCCCCGTGAACGACCCCGCGTACCACGACGCCCGGCCCGGCATGTCGTACACCCCCGGCGAGGTGCTGGCCCTCGACAAGGTCTCCGGGCTCAACCCGGGCCTCAAGAACATGGCGAGCCTGTGGTCGGGACAGAAGCTGGCGATCATGCGGGGGGTCGGTTACCCCAACCCCGACCGCTCACACTTTCGGTCGATGGACATCTGGCAGACGGGCAGCCCCAGTACCCCGCTCACGACCGGTTGGCTCGGCCGCTGGCTCGACCAGTCGAAGGACCCCGAGGCGCTTCTGGGCCTCAACATCGGGCCGGTGCTGCCCGTGCTCGCCGTCGGGGCGAAACGTACGTTCGCGGCCCTCAGCGTCAAGGAGCCGGCGGCCGAGCCACTGGGACCCGTCATGAGCGCCCTGTCGACCCCCGACACCTCCGACACGGAGGCGCAGCGCATGGTGGCCTCGTCGTACGCCGCAGTCGGCAGGGTGCGCGACGACGTCGTGACCCACATGAGCAGCGTCTCGCTGCCCGACCAGATCGTCGACGACGGGTCGCTGAAGAGCCAGCTGCTCACGGTGGCGGCGTGCATCAGGCTCGGCGCACCGACCCGGTGCTACACGGTCTCGATGGGCGGCTTCGACACTCACGCCGGCGAGAAGGCCACACAGCAGGAGCTCCTCACATCGTTCGACACCGCGATCACCGAGTTCCGCAAGGCGATGGACGGGACCCCCCGTGCGAGCGACGTGGTCCTCGTGGCGTACAGCGAGTTCGGTCGGCGGGTGAAGGCGAACGCCTCGGAGGGCACCGACCACGGCACGGCGGGTGACGTGCTCGTCGTCTCGGACCGCGTCAAGGCGGGGTTCCACGGTGACCAGCCGTCGCTCACCGACCTCGACCAGGGTGATCTCAAAGCCTCGCAGGACTTCAGCTCCCTGTACGCGGAGCTGCTGACCTCGGTGCTCGGCGCCGACCCCACCCCGGTGGTCGGATCGGGCATCACCGCGTCGCAGGTCCTCGTATGAACACCTGACCCGCCCGCAAGCCGGCCCCCGATAGGCTCCGGCGTCATGGCCATCCTCGACCTCGACCTCGACGTGCTCCGGCAGCGGACGTCCATGAAGTGGACCCGCTTCGCACCCGAGGTGCTGCCCATGTGGGTCGCCGAGATGGACCTGCTGCCGCCTCCCGGGGTCACCGCTGCCATGCAGCACGTCCTGGAGATCGGCGACCTCGGCTACCCGGGCTACGACTCGTTGCCGCGCGCGTTCGCGGACTTCGCGGAGTCCACCTGGAGCCTCTGTCTCGATG
>DAIEHO010000094.1 GCA_027353565.1 Propionibacteriaceae bacterium | reverse complement strand
TGGAAGAACATGTCCCCCGACGGCGGCGGCGAGCCCACGGGGTCGCTCGCGTCGGCGATCGCCGAGACGTTCGGCGGCTTCGGCAAGTTCCAGCGCCACTTCAGCGAGACCGCGAACGGTATCCAGGGCTCCGGCTGGGCGATGCTCGTCTGGGACACGCTGGGGGGTCGCCTCAACATCAACCAGCTCTACGACCAGCAGGGCAACCTTCCGGCCGGCCAGGTGCCGCTCCTGCAGCTCGACATGTGGGAGCACGCGTTCTACCTGCAGTACAAGAACGTGAAGGCCGACTACGCGAAGGCGTGGTGGAACGTCGTCAACTGGAACGACGTCCAGGCCCGGTACGACCGCGCGGTGACCCAGACCGCTGGGCTCATCTGACCGCGTCGACCCAGCACGCAGGATCCCCGTCAGCACTGCGCTGGCGGGGATCTGTCGTTCCCGGACGAGCACGGTCATGGCGGCCCCCGTCACCCATGCCTGAGGTCCACAGGGGCGCGTCATGAACGCTGCCGGTGACGAGTGGCCGTACGTCCTGGTTGCCATACTGAGCGGGTGGCCCGAACGCTCGACGACCTGACCTGGCCGGTCCGTACGGATCGACTGCTGATCAGGCGCGTCACGGAGGAGGACGCCGCCGCGGTGTGGCGGTACAGGCAGCTGCCGGCTGTGTACGACTGGATCACGACAGCCCCCGCGGACAGAACGGCTTTCGACGCCTACTTCGTCGACCCGCACCGTCAAGCCGTCACGCTCGCTGTCGAGCACGACGGGGTCGTCGTGGGGGACCTGTACCTGCACGTCGAGGACGCATGGTCGCAGAGCGAGGTCGCCACCGACGCGCGCGGGGCCCAGGCCGAGATCGGGTGGGCCTTCGACCCTGCGTACGGGGGTCACGGGCTCGCGACCGAGGCCGTGACCGCCATGCTCGGCATCTGCTTCGACGGGCTCGAGCTGAGGCGGGTGCTCGCTGAGTGCTTCGCCGACAACACGCCGTCGTGGCGGCTCATGGAGCGTGTCGGCATGCGGCGGGAGATGCACGCCGTGGCCGAGGCCCTGCACCGCTCTGGCCGCTGGCTCGACGGCTACGGCTACGCGCTGCTGGCCGACGAGTGGCGCCGCTGACGCCTACCCCTCCGCCGGTGCCGAGACCTCTGCGTGCACGGCGAGCATGCGCTGCGCCGAGGTGTCCCACGAGTACTGCTCGGCGCGCGCACGAGCAGCCTGGTGCAGAGCGTACGGGTCGGCCACCAGCCGGGCGTGGAGCCGCTCCACGGCGTCGGCGAGCGCCGGCGCCCGAGCGGCCCCCCAGTCCGCACAGCTGTCGTCGACGAGCTCCCTGGCGCCGCCCCTGTCGGCTGTCACCACAGGTGTCCCGCACGCCAACGCCTCCAGCACGGCGAGCCCGAACGTCTCCGTGGGGGCGACGGACAACGAGATGTCCGCCGCTCCGTACAGGCGCGCCAGCTCCTCGCGCCCATCGACGTACCCGAGGAACCGCACGGGGGCTTCCTCGGCCTCGCCACGCAGCCATGCAAGATGGGGCCCGGTGCCGGCGACGGTGAGCTCGACCTGTGCACCGCGTCGGTGGAGCTCAGCGGCGGCGGCGATGGCGAGCTGGGGGTACTTCTCGCGGGACATCCGGCCCGCATGGATGAGCCGGATGACCGGCCCGGGCGCGTCCCTGTCGGCGGGGGGCTGGAACGTGCGCACGTCGACGCCGAGCGGAACCGTGACGAGCCGCGCGGTCGTACCGGCCCACTCCCCCGCCGAGTAGCCCGTGGTGACCACCACGCGGTCGAAGTCCCTTGCCAACGTGCGGTTGCGGAGGTGCACCAGGGGCCGTACCCCGAACCGCAGGAAGTCGGACGCCATGTCGTCGAGCCGTTCGTGGCTGAACAGGATGCTGCCGATCCGGCGGCGCTTGGCCCAAGGCCCGATCCCCGCGAGCGTCCACTTGTCGGAGACCTCGACCGACGTCGGCCCGAACCGGTCGAGCGCGTTGAGGACGCCCCCCATGGCGAGAATGATCCGGTAGCCGCCCGTCACCCTCACGCCTCGCACCTGGGCGACCGTGCCCGACGAGCTCTCCGTCACCCGATCCTCGGGTCCCGGGATGATGAGGAGCCTCTCGTGACCTGCGGCGACGTAGCGTCGGCCCAGCTGGTCGATCGCGCGGCGCATGCCACCGGAGGTGGGGCCGACGAAGTTCGCGAGCTGCGCGATCCGCACTGCCGTCCCCTCTCGTGGCTGTGTCGAGACTCTATCGACGCATGAGGCGCCCCCGGGACCCCGGGAGCGCCTCATGGCGAATCAGATCGGACCTACTCGGAGGTCTCCTCGTCGTCCTTCTCCGCCACCGCGGCGACGAAGCCGGCGGCCTCGGCGGCCTCGGCGGAGTTGAACCAGACCTCGGCGATCGTACGGTCGTACCACGGTGACTCGACCGTGTGGTACTTCATCGAGTCCTCGTTGCCCTTGATGTCGTAGCCCTCGGGCGGGTTCTCCCCGACGTAAGAGCCCTCGCCGTACGTGCTCTCGGCGACCTCCTCGTCGACGGTGGCGTCCTCGGTCTCCTCGACGACGTCGACGGCCTTCGCCTTCGACGACGCCTTGGCCGACTTCGCGGGCTCCGCCTTGGCGGCGCGGCCCCGGTTCTTGCGACCCTCCTCGACCGACTCGGTCACGATCTCGATGACGGCCATGGGGGCGTTGTCGCCCTTGCGGTTGCCGACCTTCGTGATCCGGGTGTAGCCGCCCTCGCGCTCCGCGAGCGCCGGGGCGATCTCGGTGAACAGGACGTGGACGACATCGCGGTTGGTGATCGTGGCCATCACCAGACGACGCGCGTGGAGGTCACCGCGCTTCGCCTTCGAGATGAGCTTCTCGGCGAGCGGACGTACGCGCTTGGCCTTGGTCTCCGTCGTGGTGATGCGGCCGTGCTCGAACAGCTGGCTCGCCAGGTTGGCGAGGAGCATCCGCTCGTGCGTCGGGCTGCCGCCCAGACGAGGACCCTTCGTGGGTGTAGGCATTCTTGTTCTCCGGTCTTAGTGGCGATGCGTCAGTACTGCTCGGTCTCGCTGTAGTCGACGTCGTCGTCATCGAGCGCGGCGAAGCGGTCGAGGGCGGCGAGCGGGTCGAACCCAGGCGAGGAGTCCTTGAGCGAGAGGCCCATCTCGTGCAGCTTCAGCTTGACCT
>DAIEHO010000278.1 GCA_027353565.1 Propionibacteriaceae bacterium | reverse complement strand
GCCTTGGACGACTCCAGGCAGCCGCGGAGCTCGGTGATGAGACGCTCCAGGGCGAACTCGGCGTCGACGGCGGCGCCCTTGACGTCGGCGTCGGCCTTGGCGACGGCCTTGATGGCGGCTCCGACGGCGGCGGGTGACCATGCACGCGCCTGGTTGGCCAGGTCCTTGAGCTTCCAGGGGGGTACGCCGACGTCCTTGGCGATCGCCGGCTCGGGGCGGCGGTCGGCGCGTGCCTCGAAATACTTGCCCAGTGCCCGGAACGACCCGGCCAGGGCGCTGGTGACGAGCACCGGAGCGACCCCCGTCGACAACGCCCAGCGGAGCTTCTCGACAGCGCCGCCGTGGTTGCCCTTGAGCACGTCATCGGCGACGGCGAAGCTCGACACCTCGGCGCGGCCCGCGAAGTAGCGCCGGACGTGGGCGGCGGTCAGGGTCGGCGCTGAGGAGTCGGACGCGAGCTGCTCGACCGCTCCGGCGATGGCACGCGCTTCGGACCCGACTGCGTCCACGAGCTGCTGTGCCGCCTCCCCGTCGAGCCGGGCCCCGAGGCGCCGCGCACGGTCCGCGGCGAACGTCGAGAGCTCCCACGGCTTGAGCGCGGGGCAGTCGATGATGCGCCGAGCCACGGGCCTGAGCTTGTCGAGCACGCCCTTCCCGCGCACGCCGCCGGGATGGACGACCACGAGGAGCGTCTCGGGGGGGATGTCCTTCGCGACGCCGACGAGAGTGTTGGTGAGCTCGAAGGGCAGCAGGTCCGCTGCGGTCACCACCGCCACCGACTCCGCCGCGAGGAGTGCGCTGCCCGTCATCTCGAGGAGCTGGCCCTCGGTGAGCGTCGCTGCTTCGACGGTGTTGACCGTCGCCATGGGGAACTCGGCGCGTGCGTCGCTGAGCAGCTCGGCGAGGCGCTGCTCAGCGAGGTACGACTCCGGGCCCACGACGAGGACCAGTGCGCCGAACAACGAATCCGCCATAGCCGACAGCATGCCAGTACGCGCCGACACCGGCCCGCTGATCCACTCAGGCGAGCGAGAGGAAGAGCTTCTCCATCTGGGCCGCGTCGTACTCGGAGTCCTCGCTGAGGGCGCACTCGCGCAACCCGGCGGCGATGATGGCGAAGCCGGCGCGGTCGAGCGCCTTGCTTGCCGCCGCGACCTGGGTGACGATCTCACGGCAGTCCCGCGACTGCTCGATCATCGTGACGATCCCGCCGATCTGCCCTTGTACGCGCTTGAGCCGCTTGAGCGTCGCCTCGAGATCTGAGGGGTCGATAACCATCCGTGCCTCCTGGTGCGTGGTACGGGCCAGGGTATCCCCTGAGCCCGCCGGTCGTGCCACCGTCCCCACTCGTTCAGCGAAGTCGGTGGCGCGTGAACAGGGCGAGCTCCTCCCCCGCCGCAGCGATCCGCACGGCCAGCTCGGCGCCCGGATGTGGCCCGTCCCACTCGTCCGCGGTGGCGAACAGCGCACTGGGCAGGACCACGGCCCGCTGGTAGCCCAGCATCGGTCGTACCGCCTGGTCGAGGACCAGCGTGTGCCTCGCCGTACCGCCGGTCGCGGCGATGATCGTCGGCACCGATCGCAGCGCGTTGGGCGGCAGGACGTCGAGGAACGACTTGAGCAGCCCGGAGAAGGACGCGTTGACGGTCGGGGTGACGACGACGAGGGCGTCGGCCCGCTGGATCGCGGCGACGGCCTCCACGATCGCCTCGTCGCGGACCGCGTCGACCAGGGCCCGGACGACGGCGCCGGCGATCCTCCGGACCTCGAGGTGCTCGACCGTGGGGTCCACTCCGGCACGCCTGAGTGCCGCCCGGGCAGCCTCACCGATCGCCTCGCCGAGACGAGCGGTGCTCGATGCCGGCGCGTGACCGGCGCTGACCACGACGATGCGTGCGCGCAGGACCGAGGTGGCCGGCTGGACGTCGCTGCCCTCGGCCGACCGCTCGTCAACCGTGGTGACGACCATGGCGCATCACCGAGCCCTCCCCCTGTCGCGCCGCTCGCGGGGGGTGGCGAACGCCCACCGTGCGACGACGTCGAGCGCGAACCCGATGGACCCGATGACGACGATCAGTGCCGTGATGTGGTCGTACGCGAGCTCGTCCTTCGCGTTGAGCACCGCGTAGCCGAGGCCCGAGGTCACACCGAGCATCTCTGCCGGGACGAGGACCACCCAGGCGAGCCCGAGCGCCAGCCGGAGCCCCGCGAGCACGTTCGGCCGGATCGCCGGGAGGACCACGTGACGGACCACCTCCCAGCGCGAGGCGCCGAGGCTGCGAGCCACGTGCCGATGCGCAGCCCGTACGCCGCGCACGCCGTCGGCGGTCGCCGTGAGGATGGGCCACACCGCGGCGGCCGCTACCAGCGCGACGACCGGCATGTTGCCCACGCCGAACGCGATGACCGCCACGGGCGCCCACGACAGCGGTGAGACCATCCGGAGGAAGAGCTGTACGGGACGGGTGGCGCGCTCGAGCCAGGCCAGCTGACCCACCGCGACGCCCGCGACCACGCCGATCACGAGGGCGACGACGATGCCGGCGAGCAGCCGGAAGACAGAGGCAGCTGCGGCGTCGACGAGCGTGCCGGACGCTGCCAGCTCGCGCAGGCCCCGTACCGCGAGGCGCGGGGAGAACCCGGCGACCAGGGGACGGTTGACGAACAGGACGTCCGTCACGAGCCACCAGACGACGACGGCAACGCCGATCCCGGCGAAGGGCAGCCAGCCCGTCGGGACCCGGAGCGTGCGGGGTCGGACCGCGCGTTCGATGCCGGCGGTCGGGGTGAGGGTCGCAGCGGTCATGGCTCGATCAGCTCCGCACGAGGGGTCGGGATGGTTCCGGAGCGGCGCAGCGACTCGAGGACGAACCGGTCGTCCACGAGCTCGGCGTGCACCGACGCGGCGTCGGTCGGCAGGAACGAGGTGTCTCCGTCGATCGCCGTGACGCGCAGCAGGTCGACGAGCGCGGACGTGTACGTGGCCTGCGGGTACGCGGAGAAGCCCAGCCGCTCCGGGTGCCAGTCGGCGTGCCTGTCGACGGCGGTGTATGCCGCGGGGTCGCGCGTGAACACCTTCGAGACGGCGGCCACGGGCTGCGGCAGGTACCCGGCGCTGGTGAGCAGCTCACCCGCCGTGCTGCGATGGGAGTCGAGCCACCCTTGAGCCGCGACGATCCCGTCCGTCAGGGCCTGTACGGCCTGGGGACGCTGCGTGACCAGGTCCTCCCGCACCGTGATCGCGCAGCAGGCGTGGTCCTTCCACACGTCACCGAGGAAGCGGTGGACGTGCCCGACGCCCTTCGCCTCCGCCACCGCGCTGAACGGGTCGGCCACGGTGAAACCGGCGATCGAGCCGGAGGCCAGGGCAGGCACCATGTCGGCCGGCGCCATGACGACCAGCTCGACCGTGCCGGCGGAGGCGGGCGTTCCGATCACAGGCTTCAGACCCGCCGTTGCGAGGATGCGCTGCGTCAGCACCGAGTGGACCGACCACCAGGACGGGACCGCGACCGTGCGCCCGGACAGCTGCTCGGTCTGCGAGATCGTGGGCCCGACGGTGAGCGTCGAGCCGTTCGTGTGTCCCCACGACACGACGCGCAGCGGCACCTTCTTGCCCAGCCTGAGCTGGACGGCGAACGGCATGAGGAGGTGGACGACGTCGACGTCACCGACCGCGAGGGCCTGGGCGAGCGTATCCCAGGACCGGAACAGGGTCGGCTTCGCCGACGGCAGCCCGGCTGCGGCGAGGAAGCCTCGCTCGTGGGCGACGAGCAGGGCGGAGGCGTCCGTGATCGGCAGGTAGCCGATCCGTACCTCCCGGTCCAGCGCGGGCCTCGGTGCCGCGAAGGCGGGTTCGGCGGCGAGCCACCCGCCGCGCAGGGCGAGCCCTCCGAGTCCCACGGCTGCTGCGACGTGACCGCCCGTACGGAGGAGTCCGCGACGCGTGACCTCAGCCACGACGACCACCTCCTATGACCGCGAAGCCGGAGAACTCCTCGTCGCCCGCCTCTGCGTCGGCGCTGTACGCACGGCGCAGCTGGGTCCGCAAGGGATGGACGAGCGCCTGGGTGGCATCGCTCGCCGGACGGTCGTTGACCCAGCTGCGTGTGAGGCGACCCCGTCTGTCGACGAGGACGATCTCATCCGCGACGACGAGGGCCTCGTCGAGGTCGTGGGTCACCAGTACCGACGTGAGGCTGCCGCTGTCGGCGGTGGTCCTCAGCCAGCGCTGCAGCTCCTGGCGCGTCGCGGGGTCCAGGGCGCTGAACGGTTCGTCGAGAAGCAGAAGGTCGGGTGAGATGGCGAGGGCGCGCGCCAGCGACGCGCGCTGGGCCTGCCCCCCGGACACCTCGTCCGGGTAGCGGTCGACGACCCCGGACAGCCCCAACAGGTCGACGACCTCGTCCACGCGACCATCCTGCGAAGGCCTGTTGGCACCGAACTTGAGCCCCAGTGCGATGTTCTCGCGGAGCGTGAGCCACTCGAACAGGTCGGGATCCTGCCCGACCAC
>DAIEHO010000277.1 GCA_027353565.1 Propionibacteriaceae bacterium | reverse complement strand
GTCGTCATGCACGATGCGGAGCCCGGCGACCTCCTGCGGTCTGATCGAGGCGACAGGGGCGGCTGCATCCTCCACCTCCAGCAGATGACCACCCCGGACCCGGTCCGACTTCACGGCCAGATGCCCGTCGAGCTGGACGTGTCCTTCAGCGATCAGGGTCTCGATCCGCGAGCGGCTCAGGCCGGTCATCCGTGATGCGGCGACGTCGACCCTCTCACCGTCCAGGCCGTCCGGTACGAGGTGGACGCTCATGCGTCCGGCTGCACCGGCGCCGACTCCTCCGAGGCATCGGCCGCGGTCCTGTCGCCCTTGCGGCCGACGATGAGCGACAGCACCACGATGGTCACCGCGGCGGATGTCAGGCAGATGTCCGCCACGTTGACGATCGCGAAGTACGGGAGCTCGATGAAGTCGACGACATGGCCGTGCATGATCCCAGGAGGCCGTACCAGACGGTCGGTGAGGTTGCCGGCGATGCCCGCGATCCCGAGCCCGGTGGCGACGGCCCAGGCGCGCGTCGTGACCTTCGGCGCGAGCCAGACGACGACGACGACGAGCATGACGACGGCGAGGGCCGCGAACATGACCGTGGCGTTCTCACCCATGCTGAACGCGGCGCCCGGGTTGCGGATGAGCTGGAACGTCACCAGCCCACCGAGGATGCGCGGAGGGTTCATCGGGTCCAGCCAGGCCACAGCCATCGCCTTGGTGACCTGGTCGAGCACCAGGCCTGCCACCGCGATGAGCACGATGAGGCGCCTCGCGGCACGGTGACCGACGGCGCCGCGTGCGCTTATCGTCGCTCCTCGCGCTGCTTGCACTTCACACACATGGTCGCGCGGGGGAAGACCTGCAGACGGGCCTTGCCGATGGGCGTGCCGCACATCTCGCACGTCCCGTACTGGCCATCGTCGAAGAGGCGGAGCGCGAGCTGGCTCTGCTCGAGCATCTCGCGTGCATTCTGCGCGAGCGACATCTCCTGGTCGCGCTCGAAGTTGCTGGACCCGACGTCGGCCGGGTCGCGGCCCGCTCCGTCGCCACCGTCGCGAAGGAGCTCTTCGAGCTCCGCCTCGGCGATGGTGATCGCATGCTCCATGCGAGCAACCTCTTCGACGAGCTCAGCCCGTACCTCTGCCAGCTCCGCCGCGGTCCAGGGGTCCTCTCCCTCGGCGACGGGAATCACAGGAGCTTCGACCTGCGTGTCTGTAGCCGTACCAGGACGACGAGCCGCTGCCATATCTCACCTCTCACGCATGTTGTCAGGACGCGAACCATACACGGCCGGGTGAAGCCCCGACACACACCACCCCATAACAACGACGAAGGGGCTCCCCGAAGGGAGCCCCGTTGTGGTCGTACGGTCAGTCGTGGTTGGTCAGGAGCGCGTCCAGGCGAGGCGTCTGCGAGCCGCTGTTCGCCTGCTGAGGAGTGGTCTGCCCGATCTGCGGGGCGTCCGCGGGCTCGAACTTCCGGTTCTTGAGGTCTTCGACAAGGCCCGACAGGTGCGTGACGAGAGACTCGCGGTACGTGGACTCGAAGTCGCGCAGCTTGCCGACATGGCCGGCGAGGGCGTCGCGCTCCTTCTCCAGCGCCGACATCAGCTCCGCGCGGCGGGCGTTGGCCTCGCGCTCGACCGACGACGCGCGAGCCTCGGCCTCCTGGACGAGCTTCTCGGCGTTGACGCGAGCCTCCGACTCGACCCGGTCGGCCTTGGTCCGTGCGTCCGTCGTCGACTCGTGCGCCTTCGCAGCCGCCTCCTCCGCGATCCGCTGCGCCTCGAGCTGCGTCTCCTGCGTGAGCTTCTGAGCGGCAGCCTGCGACTCCTCGGTCACCTTCGCCGCCTGGGCGTCGGCCTCCTGCGTCACCTTGGCCGCGTGCTCCTCCGCCTCCGCCAGTCGACGCTGGGCATCGGACTGCGCGTCCTGCACGAGGGACTCGGCCTGCTCGGTCGCGAGCTGTACGAGCTTGATGACGGCCGCGCTGGCCTCGCCGCTCGTCGTGACCACGAAGTGCTGCATCCCACCTGCGTCGGGGGCGGCGGCCGGGCGGGCGTTGAGCTCGTCGATCTGGGCGCGAAGGCGCTCGTTCTCGGCGGCGAGGTCGCCCTGCTGCGCTGCTTCGCGCTGGTGGGTGTCGACGAGCTGACGCAGACGCTGGTTCTCCTCCACGAGACCCGAGTCGCCGGCACCCGCACGCGCCTGGTCGAGCTCGGCCTGGAGACGCTCCTTGTCGACCTGGAGGGACGCCACCTCGTCCGCTGCGCCCCGCAGCCGCTGGACCTCGGCGCGCAGACGGTCGACCTCTGCCTGCAGCTCGGGGTTGTTGCCCCCGGTCTGGGCGGCCTCGAGCTGACGACGCAGGTGGTCGTTCTGCTCGGTGATGGTCATCAGGGTGGCCTCGACCTTGTCCACGAAGATGTCCACATCGGTCACCTCGTAGCCATTACGGCGGGACATGTGGAACCGGGTCTTGCGGACCTCGTCCAGCGTCATCGTCATCTGTGCACCTCTGAAGAGACTCGTAGCGGGGCTGTGCGCCGGGAACACCGGGGCAGGTTCAACCCTGCGTTCGGCTGAATCAGGCTATAGCAGCGTTTCCCAGGGGACCAAGGTCATGCCGTTCAGGGCATCGTAGCGCGGTTGCCACCTGCACTACAGGTCGAGACTTGCCGCCGTCACACCCCCCGGAGTCGCCGCGGTCGAGCTCAACTCTGGTTGTAGAAACCGCCCGCGATGCGCTCGCGGTCCTCGGCGGTGACGCTGACCTCGTGGGGGCTCAGCAGGAAGACCTTGTTGGTCACCTTCTCGAACGTCCCCCGCAGGCCGAAGATGAGGCCGGCAGCGAAGTCGACGAGGCGCTTCGCATCGAAGTCCTCCATGTCGGTGAGGTTCATGATGACGGGGAAGCCGTCGCGGAAGCTCTCACCGATGGTCTTCGCGTCGTTGAAGGTCTTGGGGTGCACCGTGACGATCCTCGAGAGGTCCGCAGGCTCCGGTGCCAGGGCGCGACGGCTCGGCAGAGCGGTCACGCTCGCCGTGTGCTCCACGAACTGCGGATCCTCGCCGATTGACTCCGTGAACTCCTCGTGGATGAGCTCGCCGTGGTCGTCGTAACGATGGTCCGTGACCAGTCCGAGCCAGGCAGCGCCACGCTTGATCAAGTCCGGCATGTCAGTCCTCCCGTACGCGTACACGGCGAGGCTAACCCGCTGGTGCACAGGAACGGTGGACGCGCCTGCCGACACGCCCCGATCTGTGGTTCAGGCCCCACCAGCGAGCCAGACGAAGGCGCCGAGACGCCCGCTGCCCACCCCGTCACGCCGGTGGGAATGGAGCGTCGGGTCTTCCATCGTGCAGCCCCCGACGCGGGTGACCGGGATCCCTGCCCGTCCGAGCTGGGCCTCGCAGCCGGCCCCGAGGTCGAGGGCCGGCGTGCCGTGCCTGGTCGTCGACCGGGTCTCGGGTACGAGGGCTGCGACCTCATCGGCCATGGCTCGGGGTACCTCGTAGCAGCGGCCACAGACGTGAGGTCCCACCCAGGCGGTGATGCGGCGCGCGCCGAGCTCCCGCATCGCCTCGACCGTCGCATCCAGAACTCCAGCGGCCAGGCCCACACGCCCGGCATGAGCCGCTCCGACCACCCTCGCGGCGGGATCGGCCAGGAGCACGGGCACGCAGTCCGCGATCCGGATGCACAGCGCCACGCCAGGCAGCCGGGTCACCATCGCGTCGGCGACCGGGAGGTCCTGACCGTCGCGCACAGATCCGCCGAGCTCGCCTCCAGGGCGGTCACGAGGGAACGTCTGCTCGTCGATGACCACGACGTCCGCCGAGTGCACCTGGCTGATGGTCGCGATGTGCGAGACGCCCAGCGCCCGCCGCACGAGCGCGAAGTTGGTCGCGAGATCGGACGAGTCGTCCTCGTGGGCGCGACCGAGGTTCAGGGGGCCGTACGAACCGGAGCTGACGCCGCCGAGCCGGTCGGTGAAGGCGACGCCGACGCCCGAGTTGGCCGACGGCTCGAACGCAGCGACGAACACGTCAGCGCATGAAGTCCGGGACGTCGAGCTCGTCGGAGCCGCCACGCGGAGGCTCGGGGACCACCGGGTCCGCCGTGGCGGGCGCCGGGGTCGGCGTCGCAGGGCGCGAGGTCGTGGCCCTGGTGGGCATCTGGCTTCCGGGCTGGCGCCGCATGGGGACTCCGCCGTCGAAGCCGGCCGCGATCACGGTGACCCGCACCTCGTCGCCGAGCG
>DAIEHO010000075.1 GCA_027353565.1 Propionibacteriaceae bacterium | reverse complement strand
ATTGGTTTCCAGAGATCGTTAACGAGTTAACCCTGGATCCTCGGCCCGCTTCTCCTGGGACTATCGTCCCGAGTCGAAACCAGTCACCCCCTGTTGAGTTGTACGTCATGAGTCTAGCCGATGGGTCGGCACGAGCCGACGGGGTTGTCAGGCAGTGCAGGACGCTGCGCCACGCGCTGGTGGCGACAAGGGCTCGGCCGCGCTCGTGCAGCGCGATCGTGGACCGTGCCGGTGTCACCGAGCCACCTTGGTCGTCGGTGCCCCGGCAGCCAGGACGCCAGGCCTCGGTCTTACCCGCGGACGACCTCGAAGGGGAGCCATCGTCTGAGCGGATGGTCCCAGTCATTGCCCTTGGCGGCCTGCACCGCCGCCACGAGTGTCGTGAGCCACCAACAGCCTCCGATGAGGAGAGCCAGCGGCATCCCCACGTGGTCGTTGATCATCATGATGAGCATGGCGATCGCGAGCCCGAACAAGGTCAGCACCGATAGGTTCACGGCCTTCGCGGCCTCACGACGAGCGTACGAGCCCGAGGGCGCCACGGCGTAGCAGACGAGCGGGCCCACGAGGAAGAGCAACCAGCCCGACAGGTGCGCCACCACCGCGAGCCCCCGGCCCGACTCCGGTGAGGTGCTGCGGCGCACATCGTCCGGTGTGACGTCGACGAGCCCGAGGAACGCGGTGTTCAGGTCGCGGCGGGACGCGGCCATGGCGGCCATACCGGCCCTACGGTCGTAGTCGCTCGCAGTCAGGACGCCTTCCTCGTAGGCGGCCCGGAGCCTCTCGACTGCCGCCTGCCGGTCCGCGGGGGTCACCGCGAGCACCAGGCTGGGATGCTCGTGGAAGGCGCTCACCGGTTCATCCTTGTCGCTGCGTACGGGTGCGGCAACCGGGGCATCCCCGGCACCTACCCGGGTTCAGGTCCGTCGGCGCTCCCGAACGTGGCGCGACATCGCTCGCTCGGCCTCACGGGTCGCCTCGCGCTCGATGAGCGTCTGTCGCTTGTCCCAGTCGCGTTTGCCGGTCGCTACGGCGATCTCGACCTTCGCGTACCCGTCGGAGAAGTAGATCGAGAGCGGGACGATCGTGCGCCCCGACGCGTCGGTCTCCTTGGCGAGCTTCTCGATCTCCTTCTTGTGGAGCAGGAGCTTGCGGTTACGACGGGTCAGGTGGTTGTCCTTGCCATGGCTGTACTCCGGGATGTGCGCGTTGCGCAGCCAGACCTCGCCGTCGTCAACCGTGGCGAAGGCCTCTGTCAAGGAAGCTCGCCCGGCGCGCAGCGACTTCACCTCCGTGCCCATGAGGACCAGGCCCGCCTCGAACGTGTCGTGCAGGTGGTAGTCGTGACGCGCCTTGCGGTTCTGGGCGACCAGGACCCGCCCCTTCTCACGTGGCATGTCCGTACCTCCTCTCGGCCGAGCAAGCCTAGCAACCTGGGGCCGTGTCCGGTCCGCCACTTTCCGGGCGTCACCAGCAGCAGAAGCCACCGTCGACGAGAAGGTCCACACCGGTCACGAACGAGGCCGCGGGGCTGAGCAGGAACAGGGCTGGTCCGGCGATCTCCACCGGCTCGGCGAGCCGTCCGATGGGCGTGGAGGCGGCGAACTCGGCCGTCTGCTCCGCGACCTCGGGACGCTTGTTCATCGGCGTCCACGTGTAGCCCGGGCTGATCGAGTTCACACGGACCCCGCCCGAGATCCACTCGACCGCGAGCGACTTCGTCAGGT
>DAIEHO010000062.1 GCA_027353565.1 Propionibacteriaceae bacterium | reverse complement strand
AAGGTCGACGTCGTCGTCGGCACCCACCGGCTGCTGTCGAACGAGGTCCAGTTCCACGACCTGGGCCTGGTGATCGTCGACGAGGAGCAGCGGTTCGGCGTGGAGCACAAGGAGCAGCTCAAGAAGCTTCGGCTCGACGTGGACGTGCTGGCCATGAGCGCCACGCCGATCCCGCGCACTCTCGAGATGGCCATCACCGGCATCCGCGAGATGAGCGTCATCACCACCCCGCCCGAGGAGCGTCACCCCGTGCTGACGTTCGCCGGCGCGTACGACGAGCGGCAGGTCACCGCGGCGATCCGTCGCGAGCTGGCGCGTGAGGGCCAGGTGTTCTTCATCCACAACCGGGTGCAGTCGATCGACCGTACGGCCAAGCAGATCGCCGAGCTGGTCCCCGAGGCACGCGTGGCGATGGCACACGGCCAGATGTCCGAGCGTGAGCTCGAGCAGGTGATGGTCGACTTCTGGGAGCGCCGGGCCGACGTGCTGGTGAGCACCACGATCGTCGAGGCCGGCCTCGACATCTCCACGGCGAACACGCTGCTCATCGAGCGCGCCGACCTGCTCGGGCTGTCGCAGCTGCACCAGCTCCGGGGCCGTGTGGGTCGTGGCCGCGACCGCGGGTACGCGTACTTCTTCTATCCCCCCGAGAAGGCGCTCACCGAGAACGCTCACGGGCGCCTGGCGACGATGGCCGCTCACACCGACCTCGGGTCGGGCATGCAGATCGCGCTCAAGGACCTCGAGATCCGCGGCGCCGGCAACCTGCTCGGAGGCGAGCAGTCGGGCCACATCGCCGACGTCGGCTTCGACCTGTACCTGCGGCTGGTGGGGGAGGCCGTGGAGGAGTTCCGCGGGGATGCGCCGGAGCCCGAGGCCGAGATGCGGATCGAGCTGCCCGTCGAGGCGCATCTGCCGGTCGACTACATCGAGTCGGAGCGGTTGCGGCTCGAGATGTACAAGCGCCTCGCCGAGGTCCGTACCGCCGAGGACCTCGAGGCCGTCATCGGCGAGCTCCGGGACCGGTACGGGGTGCCGCCCGAGCCTGTACAGGCGCTGCTCGCCGTCGCGTCGTTCCGCCTGTTGTGCCGCCTCCACGGCGTCACAGAGGTGGTGTGCGGGCCGAGCACCGTACGGTTCGCGCCTGCCGGGCTGCCCGACTCGCGGGAGCTGAGGCTCAAGCGGATGTACCCGGGCACCATCATCAAGGACACGCAGATCCTCGTACCGCGTCCCACGACCGGATCCATGCCGAAGAGGCCCGTCGACGGGCTCGGGCTCATCGAGTGGGCGAGCCAGGTCGTGACGAACGTGTACGAAGCCACACCGGCCACCTCGGTAGTCTGACCAGCACGAACGAAGGGAAGTACCTGTGACTCGTCTCCGCGCGGCACTCGCCGCTGTCGCCCTGTTGGCCACCGTCCTCGTGACGGGCTGCAGCCAGTCGCCCGATACGACCGCCGTCGTGAACGGCCTCGTGATCCGCGAGAGCTCCGTCGACGCGATGGCGCAGGCGCTGGTGTCGACGGGAGCCGTGGCCGCGTACGGCGACGCCCGCGCATCGGCGGCACAGAACCTGATCGCCGGCGAGGTCGCTCGCCAGGTCGGGCTCAAGGACGGCCTCGCGCTCACTCCGCCCGACATCGCCACCCTGTCGTCGGACCACCCGTCCTACGCGGCGTTCTTCGCCACCCCGCTGGGAGAGGAGTTCGCGACGGACTACACCAACGCGGTCCAGGTCTCCACAGTCGCGTCCGACTGGCCGACACAGTTCGCGGCGGTGCCCGTGCAGCTGAACCCGCGGTACGGCTCGTGGAGCACCTATGTCGCGAACCTGGCCTCGACCACGTCCGTGGCAGCGGCCACGGGGTCCATGTCGGACGTCTCCGGGTCCTGACCGACGTGTCCGCCGATGCCGGGGAGGACGAGCTCCGTCGCCTTGTCACGGTGATGCACGCGCTGCGTCTGGGCTGTCCCTGGGACATGGAGCAGACCCACACATCCTTGCTGCACTACCTCGTGGAGGAGACGGCGGAGGTGGTCGACGCGGCCGAGACCGGCACCGACGACGACCTTCGCGAGGAGCTCGGCGACCTGCTCCTCCAGATCGCCTTCCACTCCGAGATCGCCTCGGAACGGGGGGCGTTCGACATCGCGGACGTGGCTCGCGGGATCAGCGACAAGCTCATCGCGCGGCACCCGCACGTGTTCGCCGGCGAGGAGGCGCCCGGGGACCTCAACGCCGTGTGGGAGCAGCGTAAGAAGGTCGAGAAGCAGCGTGAGAGCTCGCTCGACGGTATCCCGGTCAGCCTGCCCGTGCTCGCGCGCGCGAACAAGGTCATCATGCGGGCCCGCAGCCACGACGTACCGCTCAGCCTTCCGACGGAGCCGATCGACGCGGCAGCCGTCGGTACGGAGCTGTTGGCACTCGCCTCGCGTGCCCAGGCGTCCGGTATCGACCCGGAGCACGCCCTCCGTGTCGCGCTGCGCGACCTCGAGTCGTCGATCCGCGCCGAGGGGCGCTGAGCTACAGCTCCCGCCGCCTCATGAGGAGCGCGGTGACGACGACGAGCACGGCGGCGGCCACGACTCCGGTCACGACCGGCCAGACCCACGGCGTGTCGATACCGGCTGCGATCGTCGCCGGCGCCGGGACGAGCCCCGCCGGCGACCAGCGCGCTGCCGGCCCCCACGCGGAGAGCGCGGCGAGCGCGACCCACGCGGCGATGCCCAGGCCCGCCGTGGCGCTCGTGGACTCGAGCACCGTGGACAGCAGGATCACGACCGTCACGCTCCAGATCGCGAGGACGAGCCACACCGCGGTCGAGCCGACCAGCGGCCGCCACGGGGCCTGACCGAACGTGGCCCGTGTGACGAGAGCCATGACCACGGTCGCCAGCACCGTCGGTACGGTGACCAGCGCCACGGCCGAGGTCACCTTCGCGACGATGAAGGCCGTCGGCGTGAGGCCCTTCGACAGGGCCAGCGATGCTGTGCCGCTCGACCGCTCGCCGTTCACGGCGCTGGCGAAGGAGACGATGACAACGAGCAGTGCCAGCTGACCGAGGTTCTTGATCCACTGCGCGTACGCGTCCGTGACGGTCGGGTCGGGGAGTTTCAACGGCAGGTTCGCGACAGTGCTCACGAGGTAAGGGGTGGCCTTCGCCAGCAGCGGGCTCGCCACGGCGCAGAGAAGGAGCGTGAACGGCAGCACGTACACCCGCCACGTCTTGGTGATCTCACGCAGCTCCTTGAGCAGGAACGGTCCGATGCCGGTCATGCGTCACGCTGCACGAGTGAGACGAAGACGTCCTCGAGAGAGACGTCGATGGGCTCGAAGCGTACGAGCCCGATGCCGAGGCCGGCCACGATGGCTGGTACGCGGCGCCGCGCGAGGTCGAGGTCGGTGATGGTCAGCTCCACTCCTGTGGCCGTGTCGACCAGTCGACCGATCCACGGCTCGGTGCCCAGAACGGCACGCAGGCGTGCCACGTCGCCGGTGACGTCGAGCGCATACCGGCTGCTGCCTCCGTACCGGGTCTTCAGGTCCTCGACGCTGCCCTCCGTCACGAGGCGGCCCTCGTCGAGGATGGCCACCGCGTCACAGACCCTCTCGACGTCCCCGAGGATGTGTGTGGAGAAGAAGACGGTGGTCCGGCCACGGAGCCCCGCGACCATGTCGAGCACGGCCTTGCGCCCGATGGGGTCGAGCGCCGAGGTGGGCTCATCGAGCACCAGGAGGTCCGGAGCGCCGATCAGAGCCTGGGCGATGCCGAGCCGCTGCTTCATGCCTCGGCTGTACCCGCCGACCTTCTGGCGTACGTCCGAGAGGCCGGCCAGGTCGAGGAGGCTGTCGGTACGTCGCGCTAGTGCCTCGCCCTTCACGCCAACGAGGGACGCGGCGAACCGCAGCACGTCGCGCGCGGACATCCACGGGTAGAAGCCCGGCACGTCGGGCAGGAACCCGATCCGGCGGCGCAGACGGGCGAGCTCCGAGTCGCCGTACGTGCTGACGTCGTGCCCGAGCACGGTGACGGTCCCCGCCGTCGGCTTCGCGAACCCCAGGATCATGCGTACGGTCGTCGTCTTGCCGGCGCCGTTGGGCCCCAGGAAGCCGAAGACCGAGCCCTCCGGGACGGACATCGTCAGGTGGTCCACGGCGGTGTGCGCCGGATACGCCTTGGTGAGGTTCTCGACGGCGACGCTCGCGGTCATCGGTCGCCGTACAGGTCGTCGAGCGCGCGCTGGGTGGTGGCCTCGCCACCGGCGCGGGGTGCCGAGACGTCCACGACCGCGCGCGGCTTGCGCCCGGCGGCGAAGAAGGCGATC
>DAIEHO010000061.1 GCA_027353565.1 Propionibacteriaceae bacterium | reverse complement strand
CCGAGGACGACGTGTGGGAGCTCACGGAGTCCGAGCGCCGCGCGATGGGCATCAAGCCGCTGCCGAAGAACCTCGACGAGGCCGTACGGATGATGGAGCGCTCAGAGCTCGTCGCCGAGACGCTCGGCGAGCACGTCTTCGACTACTTCCTGCGGAACAAGCGCGACGAGTTCGAGTCCTTCCGGCGCCAGGTCACCCCTTGGGAGCTGCAGCACCTGCTGCCGTCGCTCTGGGGTTCGATCAGCCGAACGGGAACACGTCGGACAGGTCCGCATGGACGCCGCTGATCCGCACCGAGGTCGCGACCGCCTGCTCCCATGTGAGGTCGCCGGTCGCCAGCCGTAGGAACGTCAGCGCGTCGGTCTCGATGACGCTCGGCGGCGTACCCCTCGTGTGCGTCGGGCCCTGTCCGTGGCCCACCTGCACGGCGACGTACGGGGGGATCCGCACCTCGACCGTTCGACCCGGCCGTGCCGTGGCGACCCGCTGCGCCAGCATGCGTGCAGCCAGTGCGACGAGGTCGGGCGACATCACCACCGAGGACAGCTCACCGGCGACGACCATCCTTGCAAGACCCAGCTCGGACGGCTCGGCGCGCAGCTCGATCCCGTGGGCGACGAGGGTGGCCCGGGCGCGTACCAGTGCTTCGTCCAGCTCGCGGCGGCGGCGTTCGGCGACGGTCATGCGTCGACGCTAGCCGACGCGCAGGCGTCAGCCGTTGAAGGGGCCCCAGCCGTCTTCGGGCTCGCCGTCCTCGTCGAGGTCGTTGAACCGCGGGTCGTGGTCGAACTCCTTGTTCCGCGCGGCGACCTTCGCGAGTGCCTGCGAAGCGTCCGCCCGCGTCGCGTACGGGCCGAGCCGTTCCTCGCTACGACACCCGTCGTAGGGCTCGACTGCGTGATGCGTGAGGCACCAGTACCACTCGCCCTCTGCCATGACGGCCTCCTCGCGGTGGGTAGGATTCCCCTTCGTGACTCGCGTCGAACCTTACCCGGTGACCCCCGTTCGTACCGTTCCGTCGTCGATCCAGCGGCCGGAGTACGTGGGCAAGGACGCACCCAAGCGCTACACGGGGTCGCACGTGCAGACAGCCGAGACGATCGCGAAGATGCGGGTCGCCGGCACGATCGCCGCGCAGGCCATGTACGAGGCGGCGAAGCACATCGCCCCCGGCGTCACCACCGACGAGCTCGACCGCGTCGCGCACGAGTTCATGTGCGACCACGGCGCGTACCCCTCGACACTCGGGTACCGCGGCTTCCCGAAGTCGATCTGTACGTCGGTCAACGAGGTCATCTGCCACGGAATCCCCGACTCACGTCCCCTGCAGGACGGGGACCTGGTGAAGATCGACGTGACGGCGTTCAAGGACGGGGTGCACGGCGACAACTGCGCGACCTTCGGCTGCGGCGAGCTCGACGAGGCGTCACGGCTGCTGATGGAGCGTACGAAGACCGCGATGGAGCGAGCGATCAAGGCCGTGGCACCCGGCCGCGAGATCAACGTCATCGGACGCGTCATCGAGTCGTACGCGTCGAGGTTCGGCTACGGCGTCGTGCGCGACTACACGGGACACGGCGTCCACACGGCCTTCCACTCGGGCCTGACGATCCTCCACTACGACGAGCCGCGCCTGACGACCCTGATGGTTCCGGGGATGACGTTCACGATCGAGCCGATGCTCACGCTCGGGGACGAGCACAGCCACGTGTGGGACGACGACTGGACCGTCGTCACGAACGACTCCTCCCGCGTCGCCCAGTTCGAGCAGACCCTCGTCGTCACCGACACCGGCGCCGAGGTGCTGACAGTTCCTTGAGCCGCGCGGCACGACGAATCCCGGGTTATGAGGGCCTCGTCGACCGGTCGCTGCGCCTGGACCTCACGAAGTCTGTGTTATGCCCGGGTCAGAACGCGCCATAACACAGACTTCGTGAGGTGCAGGGGGGGAGGATGCGCAGGATCGGCGCCAAAACACCAGTTTCGTACGCACCAGAGGCCTTTTCGCCGCGCTCCCGTGAGCACTGGGTCCCGATGACTCAGCCGAGTCCGGTGTGGTCAGCACGAGCATGGTCGACGCCATCCGCGTCCGGCCGTCTGCGCGGTGTGGGCAGAGGGCCGAGCGGTGGCCGCCGGGCAGGCCGTACACTGATCTGCGGACGAGTCGGCCGGGTGACCGCGGCCCCACAAGGGTCGAGGAAAGTCCGGACTCCACAGAGCAGGGCGGTGGGCAACACCCACCCGGAGCAATCCGCGGGACAGTGCCACAGAGAACAGACCGCCCAGCCTCACGGCTGGGTCAGGGTGAAACGGTGGTGTAAGAGACCACCAGCACCCCAGGTGACTGGGGTGGCTCGGTAAACCCCGCCCGGAGCAAGACCAAGAGGGCCCTCGGGCCTGTGACGGCGCATGAGGGCTGCTCGCCCGAGTCGTCAGGTAGGTCGCACGCGCTTGCGCGAAGGCCGTTGGCAACAGCGGTCGCAGATGGATGGCCACCCGCCCCTTCGGGGGCGACAGAATCCGGCTTACAGGCCGACTCGTCCCCATAAGTTGCTCTGACTAGGCCAAATGATGTCTCCCATGGTTGGGAGTCCGGAGGGAGTCCGCAGAATTCGCGGACGACGATTCGGACGTGGCCCGGAGGGCGGCGTCGATGGCGTCTCGGGTACGGTCGTCGGAGTCCGGCCACAGGTGCGAGTAGGTGTTCAGGGTCTCCTCCGCCGACTTGTGACCCAGCCTGGCCTGGACGACCTTCACGGAGGCCCCGGACTCGATCAGAAGGCTCGCGTAGTAGTGCCGCAGCTCGTGAAAGTGGAACCCAGGGAGGCCCGCAGCAGCGAGCCTTTCAGCCCACTCGCCATAGAAGGTCTTGCGCCCCCACGGGTTGCCCCTAAAGGTGGTGAACACCAA
>DAIEHO010000043.1 GCA_027353565.1 Propionibacteriaceae bacterium | reverse complement strand
CGAACCAGCCGGTACGGACCATGTCCGAGCCGATCACCTCAGCCGTCACCGACGCGGGGTCGAACGTCCCCGGCCAGCCCTCGACCGACGCGTACCGGAAGCCGTGGAACGTGAACTCCGGTGCCCACTGCTCGACGCCGGTACCGGCCAGCACGTACGTGTCGGTCGCCTTCGCGGCGCGCAGCGGACGCGTTCCGAGCTCGCCGTGCTCGAGGACTTCCGCGTGACGGAGCGTGACGGCCGTGCCCTCGGGCCCGGACACCCGCAGCCGCAGGCGTCCCACGAGGTTCTGGCCGAAGTCGAGCAGCGTGACACCTGACGGAGCCGTCGTCACGTCCTGGACGGCGACGGTGCGCGTCACGCGTACCGCCGGAGTCGTGCGCGGCTCGGCCGTGATCGGGTCACCCACGGTGACGGGCTGCCAGGACGAGTCGTCGAAGCCGGCGGTGTCCCAGCCGGCCTGTACGAGGCGGGCGTCGTAGTCCTCTCCCGCGTAGATGCCGGATGCGGTGATGGGCGACCGGGTCGTGCCGCGCCACCCGGGGCCTGTCGTGAACGACTCGCTCGTGCCGTCGGCGTAGACCACGTCGAGGCGCAGCGCGACCCCCAGCGGCCCGTCCCAGACGCGGCGGGTCTGGTTCGCGAATCCGAACTTCTCCCCGTACCAGCCGGGCGCGAGCCTCACGCCGATGGCGTTGGCACCCTCCGCCAGGAGTCGTGTGACGTCGGTGGACTCGTACAGGACGCGCAGCGTGTACGGCGTCCAGCCGGGCTTGAGGATGCCGTCGTCGACGTCGGTGCCGCCGATCGAGACCTGGTAGACGCCGTGGGCGGTCGCGTACAGGCGCGCGGCAAGCGGTTGGGCGCGCAGGACGAGCTCGGTCCGCAGGAGCGACGGAACGTCGTCGTCAGTGACGTGGACGGGCGCCACGGAGAACCCGCCGGGCGCGGAATGGAGCTGTACCGCGACGGGGTCGCTCCATGGAGAGGCCGACCCGTCGGTGCCGGTGACACGTACGGTCACGTCGCGGGTCTCGCCATGTACGAGTGGGGCGAACGGCCATGACACGAACACGGAGTCGCGGCCCGTGAGCGTCACCGCCTGGTCGCTGTCGCGGATCTCGACGCGCGCCTGGATCCAGCCGTCGGGCGTGTCCGTCACCGTCCAGCTCAGGCGTGGGCTGGGCGTCGCGAGGATGTCCTCCCCGTACTCGACACGTACCTGCGGGACCCCGACCATGCGCACTCCTCGGCACCTCTGCGCCGCCCGACGGCGACTCGAGGAGAACCTATCCGGTCGAGATGACGATCCCTGCTCGGGGAGAGAACCTGACTCGCACCCGGAGAGACCTGCTGGCCTGCGGTGCGCTGCCCTCGTCCGTACCACAGCCAGGTTCTCTCCCGGATCGGCCAACGTCTCTCCCGGATCGGCCAAGTTCTCTCCCGGTGCGAGCTAGGTGTACCCGGCCAGGAGGTTGGTAGCAGCGTGGCGGCTTGAACGTAGGAGAACCTCCGAGTGATGTGTGGCTTGTTCACGGCTCACATCTCGGAGGTTCTCGTGTCACACGGTAATGCCCGGACCACGGTGCATGGTCGGTTGTTGATCGTCCAGCGGTATCGCCAGGGCTGGAAACAGGCTCACATCGCGGCCGCGATGGGGATCTCCCGCAAGTGCGTCGGCTACTGGCTGTCGCGGTATGCCGGCGAGGGTGAGGCCGGACTAGCGGACCGGTCGTCACGGCCGCTGCACTCACCGACCCGGACCACCACCCTGGTCGAGGCGAGGGTCGTCCAGACCCGGGCGCGGGAACGCCGGGGCCGGGACTGGATCGCGGCCGAGCTCGGGATCCCACCGCGGACCGTGTCCCGGATCCTGGCCCGCCACCACATGCCACACCTGGCGTTGCTGGACCCGATGACCGGGGCGCTGATCCGGGCCAGCAAGACCACCGCGGTCCGCTACGAACGGTCCCGGCCCGGCGAACTGGTCCACATGGACGTCAAGAAGCTCGCCAAGATCCCTCCCGGCGGCGGCTGGCGCGCCGACGGCGGAACCCTGGGCAACCACCGCTCCGACCACAAGACCCCGGTCGGCTACGACTACGTCCACTCCCTGGTCGACGACCACTCGAGGCTGGCCTACTGCGAGGTCCTGCCCGACGAGAAGGGCCCGACCGTGGTCGGGTTCCTGACCCGCGGCATCGCCTACTTCGCCGCCCACAACATCCCCCGGATCAAACGCCTGATCACCGACAACGCCTGGGCCTACCGCTGGTCACTACGCGACATGTGCACCCAGCACGGCATCACCCAGAAGTTCATCAAACCCCACTGCCCCTGGCAGAACGGCAAAGTCGAACGCCTCAACCGGACCCTGGCCACCGAATGGGCCTACCGCCAACCCTTCACCAGCAACGACGAACGCACCGCAGCCCTTGCCGACTGGCTCGAGCACTACAACACTGAACGACGCCACACCGCACTCGGAGGCAACCCCCCGATCAGCCGCCTGCCACCAACGTGATGGCCGGGTACAGCTAGGTTCTCTCCCAGTCTGGCTAGGTTCTCTCCCGG
>DAIEHO010000035.1 GCA_027353565.1 Propionibacteriaceae bacterium | reverse complement strand
CGAGTCGAACGCGTCACGGGAGTCGTTGGCATGGACGAGGTCGATACGTCCCGTGACCGCCTTGACCTTGTCGACGAGCCCCGCGAGCTGGATGCCGCCGGCGTGGGCGTGGCAGGTGTCGAGGCAGAAGCCGACGTTCTCGACGCCGTTCGCGGACGCGATCGCCGACCAGAGCTGGTCGATGCGCTCGAGCCGGCGCGCCATGGCGCCCGTGCCGCCCGCTGTGTTCTCGATGAGCAGCGGCAGCGTGATGGAGAGTCCGTCGATGCACTTGCGCCAGTTGTCGAAGCCGACCCCCAGGTCGGCCTCGTCACCGACGTGACCGCCATGGACGATGATCCCCTTCGCTCCGATCGCCGTCGCCAGGTCGATCTGCTTCTGCAGCAGCTGCCGGCTGGGGATGCGTACGCGGTTGTTCGTCGTCGCGACGTTGAGCACGTACGGGGCGTGGACGTACAGGTCGATGCCCGCAGCGACCGCGTCGGCCTTGAGCGCCTCGGCCCCGGCTGCGTAGCCCACCGTCGGCGTCTTCCACCCCTGTGGGTCGCCCAGGAAGAACTGCGACAGGCTCGCCCCCAGCGCCTGGGCCGCGGCGAGCGGGTCCTCCTGGTCGACATGTGCTCCGAAGCTGACGGTCATGGAGGTGACTGTACGACGCCGCGCCGACACGTTCCCTGTCCACCGGCCGATCCCTGGGGGAGCCGAGGCGATCGCGGATCGTCGGCTCGTCGCCGCCCGAGTCCGACGGGGACGGGCGGTTGAGCAGCGAAAAGGCGGACTCATGGCTGCCCACCCGAGAGCAGCGGGCAGGATGCGACGTATGGATCCTCATCCCCTGACCGGCGTCCCGTACAGCTCGCCGGTCGCGCCGGGGACGGGCTGGCCGGGGGACCCGGCGACTGCCGAGACGCCCGTGGCGCAGGATGCCGGGGAGGTGGTCCGTCTCGCCGCGGCGACCCCGGACCTGCCCACGCTCGATGCGTACGTGTCGGTCTGTCGCGCGTGCCCACGCCTCGTGGCCTGGCGCGAGGAGGTCGCCGCGACGAAGCGCGCCGCGTACACGGGCCAGCCGTACTGGGGGCGCCCCGCCCCGAGCTTCGGCGACCGACGCCCCGAGATCCTCGTCGTGGGCCTGGCGCCCGCGGCCCATGGCGCGAACCGTACGGGTCGCATGTTCACCGGCGACCGGTCCGGCGACTGGCTGTACGCCGCGCTGCACCGCGCGGGCTACGCATCCCAACCGACCTCCACGGCGGCGGGAGACGGGCTGGCGCTCACCGGCGTACGCATCGTGGCCTCGGCCCACTGCGCTCCGCCGGCGAACAAGCCGTCGCGGGTGGAGCTGGCAACGTGCGCGCACTGGTTCGACCGTGACCTGGAGCTCTCGCTGCCGCTGCGCTCGATCCTCGCGCTCGGTGGCATCGCATGGGCCGCAGTGCTGGGTGCGGCGGCTCGCCTGACCTGGCAGGTCGAACCCCGCCGGCCGCGCTTCGCTCACGGCGCCGAGGCACTCCTGCTCACTCCGCAGGGATCCGTACGGCTCGTGGGCAGCTACCACGTCTCGCAGCAGAACACGTTCACGGGACGCCTCACCGAGGACATGCTGGACGCGGTTATGAGGCGTCTCTCATAGGGACCATGCGATCCGCACCAGTTCGTACACGTCCCTTACCCGCTCGTTAATCGTGCTGCGACTAGGCCTGATGTAACAGAGGTGCACCGCAGGGCAAGGGCTCTATCTGGAGCGAACATGAGGAAGGCTTCACACAGAACAACCCCTCGCAGGCACCGACATAAGTTCACGACCAGCCGCCCCTGGCATACAGAACGGACCGCGAGAAATGAGCATCACCATCAGCCCGCTGGAAGCGCTTGAGGCCGACGCTGTCACCGAGACACTCGGCGTGCGGTATCCCTCCCTGCGACTCGACGTCTGGGTCGCCCTCACCGCCCTGTCCGACCCGAGCCACCAGGCGATGCACTGGGGCAAGGACGTCGCGGGCGACGACGACTTCGACTCCCTGGCCGAGCACCTGGCCTGCCTGTACGACGAGTGCGAGATCCTGCCCCGCCCCGAGCGTGCCGTCGGCTCGATCCTGCGCGCCTGCGAGGTGCCGGCGATGCGGATGCTCGGCCGCCAGCTCGGGACTCTGATCCTTGAGCTCGGCGATGCGCCCGATGCCTTCTACCTGTCCCACCCGCGCTGGTTCGACGTCGTCATCGCCGCCGAGGCCGCTCTCGTGGCGCTGGAGTCCTGACCGCCCACAGCCTTCGCCGTCTCGCCCGAGCGCCTGGGGCCCGAGCGATACGGCCTGCGCAGCGTCCATCCGGACCTCGCAGCCCTCGTCCCGGGGCGCGCCGCCGGGTAAGTTGAGCCTCCTCTCGTACGACCTCGAGGAGGACGATGTTCCGCAAGATTCTGGTGGCCAACCGTGGTGAGATCGCCGTGCGGGCATTCCGGGCCGCGACCGAGCTGGGCGTCACCACCGTGGCGGTGTTCCCGTTCGAGGACCGGCTCAGCGAGTACCGGTTGAAGGCCGACGAGTCGTACCAGATCGGTGAGGTCGGCCATCCCGTACGGGCCTACCTCGACGTCGACGGGATCGTGGCCGCCGCGATCCAGGCCGAGGCCGACGCGATCTACCCCGGCTACGGCTTCCTCTCCGAGAACCCCGACCTCGCCACCGCCTGCGAGAAGGCCGGAATCACGTTCGTCGGCCCCGACCACGAGGTCCTCAAGCTGGCCGGCAACAAGGCGCGCGCCATCGCGGCCGCGCGTGAGGCGGGCCTCCCGACGCTGCGCAGCACCGAACCGTCGGACGACGTCGCCACGCTCGTCGGCCGCGCCGACTCGATCGGCTTCCCCGTCTTCGTCAAGGCCGTGTCCGGCGGCGGCGGACGTGGCATGCGCCGCGTCGAGACGGCCGAGGCCCTCGAGGCCGCGATCACCGAGGCCATGCGCGAGGCGGAGTCGGCGTTCGGCGACGCCCGCATGTACCTGGAGGAGGCCGTCGTACGGCCCCGTCACATCGAGGTGCAGATCCTTGCCGACGCCACCGGCGAGGTCATCCACCTGTACGAGCGGGACTGCTCGCTCCAGCGTCGCCATCAGAAGGTCATCGAGATGGCGCCGGCGCAGAACCTCGACCCCGAGCTCCGGGCGCGGATCTGCGACTCGGCCGTCGCCTTCGCGCGGCACATCGGCTACGTCAACGCCGGTACTGTCGAGTTCCTCCTCGGCGAGGACGGTCGCTACGTCTTCATCGAGATGAACCCGCGCATCCAGGTCGAGCACACGGTCACCGAGGAGGTCACCGACGTCGACCTCGTCTCCAGCCAGATCCGGATCGCGGCGGGCGAGACGCTCGCCGACCTGGGGCTCAGCCAGGACTCGGTACGGGTGCGTGGCGCGGCCCTGCAGTGCCGGATCACCACCGAGGACCCGAGCAACGGCTTCCGCCCCGACACGGGCGTCCTCACCACGTACCGCACCCCCGGCGGTGCGGGCATCCGCCTCGACGGGGGCGTGGTCTTCGCCGGCTCCGAGATCGGTGCCCACTTCGACTCGATGCTGGTCAAGCTCACGTGCCGGGGGCACGACTTCCCCATGGCGGTTCGTCTTGCGGCCCGTGCCCTGAGCGAGTTCCGCATCCGCGGCGTCTCGACGAACATCGGCTTCCTCGAGGCCGTGCTCACAGACCCGGACTTCCTCGCGGGCCGGGTCACGACGAGCTTCATCGACGAGCGCCCGTACCTGCTCGACCACCCCGTCCCGGCCGACCGCGCGACGAAGCTGCTGACCTGGCTCGCCAGCGTGACCGTGAACAAGCCGTACGGCGAGCCTCGGACCCCCATCGTCGCGCACACCAAGCTGCCCGACCTCGGGGAGGCGCTCACGGCTCCGCCACCGCCCGGGTCCCGCGACGAGCTCGTACGGCTCGGACCTGAGGGGTTCGCCAGGGCGCTTCGCGAGCGCACGGGCGTCGCGGTCACCGACACGACGTTCCGGGACGCGCACCAGTCGCTGCTCGCGACCCGCGTCCGCACCCGGGACCTCATCAACGTCGCCCCCCACGTCGCACGGATGCTCCCCGGGCTGTGGTCGGCCGAGGCGTGGGGCGGTGCGACGTACGACGTGGCGCTGCGCTTCCTCAAGGAGGATCCCTGGACCCGGCTCGCGCAGCTGCACGAGCTGATGCCCAACATCCCGCTCCAGATGCTGCTCCGCGGGCGGAACACGGTCGGCTACACGCCGTACCCGCTCGCTGTCACCCGCGCGTTCGTCCACGAGGCGGCCGCGACAGGCGTCGACGTCTTCCGGATCTTCGACTCGCTGAACAACGTCGACCAGATCAAGCCGGCGATCGACGCGGTCCGCGAGACGCCGTACGGGGTCGCGGAGGCCGCGCTCTGCTACACGGGCAACATGCTGAGCCCGGGCGAGAAGCTGTACACGCTCGACTACTACCTGCACCTCGCGGAGCAGCTCGTCCAGGCGGGCGCGCACATCCTCGCGATC
>DAIEHO010000002.1 GCA_027353565.1 Propionibacteriaceae bacterium | reverse complement strand
CGGTCAGGCTGTCGGGACCGGCCTCGACGGAGACCACTGTCCGGATCGGTCGGTGCAGGCCGTGGCGGTGCCACTCCGCTCCCTGGCCGGCCGGCTCGCCGTACCGGTACAGCTCGTTGTCGATCGGCGCCCTGTAGACATCGAGGACCGGTGAGCCGACCGCGACGCCGGCGACCTCCGCGAGGCGTCCGTGCACGTCGAACCGCGCGCTGCCCAGGCTGTGACCCCTTCCATCGCGCTTCAACGGCGCGACGGTCCTGAGCACGGGGACACCGGCCCCCTGCAGCCTGCCTTGTCCGCTCGCCACCTCATGCCCTGCTCCCGCCCACTCCGTGTCGTCGGCGAGTCGTGCCGAGACCGTCAGCCACCGTTCGCCGCTGACGTCGTTCGTCAGCTCGGGCAGCGCGACCGTCGCCGACTGGCCGGGCGGAACGGTCGGGACCTCCAGGGTCCCGTCCAGGCCGTCCGTGGTCGACCACGAGAAGACCAGGTGTGACGTGTCGACGTGGCGGTACAGGTTCTGGACGGTGACGCGGTCCGCGACGGTGATCCGTACGGGCGCCACCACGGCGGCGTACTCGATCAGGCCGGGCGACGGCGTGCGGTCCGGGAAGACGAGGCCGTCGATGACGAAGTTGCCGTCGTGGTCGGGCTCGCCGAAGTCACCGCCGTACGCGTAGTAGTCGACCCCGTCCCGCACCTGTCGGACGCCGTGGTCGAGCCACTCCCAGACGAACCCGCCCTGCAGCCGCGGGTACGTCTCGAACAGCCGCTGGTAGTCGGCCACCTCGCCGGGCCCGTTGCCCATGGCGTGGACGAACTCGCACAACAGGTACGGAGCCGTTCTGCGGTGGTCGTCGAGCGAGGGGTCGTCCGTGGGGTCCTCCTCGCCGCGGCCGATGCGCTCGACCTCGTCCAGCGGTGCGTACATCTGCGACCAGACATCTGTGTACGCAAGGGTGCGGTCGCCCTCGTAATGGAGGAAGCGCGAGCCGTCGCGGGTCTTCACCCACGTGGCCATCGCGGCCAGACCCGACCCGGTGTGGGACTCGTTGCCCAAAGACCAGCCGACGACGCACGGGTGGTTCTTGTCGCGCTCGACCATGCGCGCGATCCGGTCGAGCAGCGCCGGCTCCCAGCGCGGGTCGTCCGTCGGCAGGCCGTCCCAGTCGCAGAGCTCGTAGCCGTGCGTCTCGAGGTCGCCCTCGTCGATGACGACCAGGCCGAGCTCGTCGGCGAGGTCGAGCATGCGGGGGTCGGGCGCGTAGTGCGACGTCCGGATCGCCGTGATGTTGTGCCGCTTCATGAGGCACAGCTCGTCGTGGATGGTGTCCCACGACAGCGTGCGTCCGGTCTCGGGGTCCCACTCGTGGCGGTTGACGCCGCTGAACAGCACGGGCACGCCGTTCAGCAGGATCTGCGAGCCGACGATCTCAACGGTACGGAAACCCAGCCGAAGCGTGACGGTCTCGGCGGGCGTCGACACGTACGCGTCGTACAGCCGCGGCGTCTCGTTCGACCACGGCTCGACGGGGCCGCTCCACGGGACCGACGGGTCGGCGTCCGTGATGCCGAGCTCCGGAACGGTCAGCCGGGCTGACGGCGGGTCCACGTCAAGGGTGAGCGTGCCGATTCCCGCGCTGTACGAGGCGTGGGCGAACACGTCCCGTACGCCCCCCTCGGGAGTCGCGACCAGCGCCACCGAGCGGATGATGCCCGAGACGCGCCAGTAGTCCTGGTCCTCGAGATAGCTGCCGGACGAGTACTGGTGGACGCGCACGGCGAGGGTGTTCTCACCGTCGACGAGGGCGGCGCCGGCATCGAACTCGTGCGGTAGCCGGGACCCCTTCGCGTCGCCGAGCCGTCGACCGTTGAGCCACACAGCGAAGCAGGACTCGACGCCCTCGAAGCGCAGCACCCCCCGGTCGCCGAAGCCCTCAGGCAGCGTGAACGTCCGTACGTACTCGCCGGTGGGGTTGG
>DAIEHO010000375.1 GCA_027353565.1 Propionibacteriaceae bacterium | reverse complement strand
GAGATCGACGGCGAGGTCGTGGGGTTCGCCGGGTACGGGCGCTACCGGGAGAAGGCCGGGTACGACCTCACGGTCGAGCACTCCGTGTACCTGTCCGCCGGCGCTCGCGGCCAGGGACTCGGCACCCGCCTGCTCACCGAGCTGGTCGCTGCCGCGAGCGAGCGGGGCATCCACGTGATGGTCGGCGGCCTGTCGGCGGACAACGAGACCTCGTTGCGGCTCCACCGGCGGCTGGGCTTCGTCGAGACGGCACGCATGCCGCAGGTGGGCAAGAAGTTCGGCCGATGGCTCGACCTCGTCTTCGTCCAGCGGATCCTCGACGAGCGCGAGCGTCCAGGGGATCCTCTGCCAACCGAGTAGGCTTGCCCGGTCCCGTCTTCCGTACCCAAGGACCGCCCGTGTTCGACACCCTGAGCGACCGCCTGTCCACGACTTTCCGCGCGCTGCGCGGCAAGGGACGGCTGTCCGACGCCGACATCGACGACAGCCTGCGCGAGATCCGCATCGCTCTGCTCGAGGCGGACGTGAGCCTGTCCGTCGTCAAGGACTTCGTCGCAGCCGTCCGGGAGCGGGCCAAGACCGAAGAGATCAGCAAGGCGCTCAACCCGGCGCAGCAGATCGTCAAGATCGTCAACGACGAGCTCATCGTCATCCTCGGTGGCGAGACGCGTCACCTCAGGTTCGCCAAGAAGCCCCCGACCGTCATCATGCTGGCCGGCCTCCAGGGCGCGGGGAAGACGACGCTGGCCGGCAAGCTGGCCGTCTGGCTCAAGGCGCAGGGCCACACCCCGATCCTCGTCGCAGCCGACCTCCAGCGCCCGAACGCGGTCACACAGCTGCAGGTCGTCGCCCAGCAGGCAGGCGTGGCCTCGTACGCGCCGGAGCCGGGCAACGGCGTCGGCGACCCGGTCGCAGTGGCGAAGCAGTCTCTGCTGATCGCGACTCACCACCTGCACGACGTCGTCATCGTCGACACGGCAGGTCGTCTCGGCGTCGACGCCGAGCTCATGCAGCAGGCAGCCGACATCAAGGCGGCGGTTAACCCCGACGAGGTCCTGTTCGTCGTCGACGCCATGATCGGCCAGGACGCGGTCAACACCGCGAAGGCGTTCGCCGACGGCGTCGGCTTCGACGGCGTCGTGCTCACCAAGCTCGACGGCGATGCGCGAGGCGGCGCGGCACTCTCGATCGCCCGCGTCATCGGCAAGCCCATCATGTACGCGTCGAACGGCGAGAAGCTCGCCGACTTCGACGTCTTCCACCCCGACCGGATGGCCGGCCGGATCCTCGACATGGGCGACATGCTCACCCTCATCGAGCAGGCAGAGCGCCACCTCGACAAGGAGGAGTCGGCCAAGGCCGCCAACAAGCTCCTCGGCCTCGGCGGTGGCGAGTTCGGGCTGCAGGACTTCCTCGGGCAGATGCAGGCCGTACGGCGCATGGGCCCGCTCTCCAAGGTGTTCGGCATGCTTCCCGGCATGGGGCAGATGCGCGAGCAGATCGACTCCATCGACGAGAAGGAGATCGACCGGATCGAGGCGATCATCTACTCGATGACCCCGGCCGAGCGCGCCAACGTGTCGATCCTCAACGGCTCGCGCCGCGCGCGCATCGCCAACGGAGCCGGGGTCCAGGTCAGCGACGTCAACAACCTCGTGAACCGCTTCATCGAGGCGCGCAAGATGATGTCCTCGATGGGCGGGATGCTCACCGGTGCTCCGGGCGCGAAGAAGAGCGGTCGTACGGCCCCCGCCGCCAAGAAGAAGGGCCGCGGCGTGTCCGGCAACCCGGCCAAGCGCAGCCTCCCGAAGGGAGCGCCGGAGGTGGCGGCCAAGGCGCCCGATCCGAGCGTCTTCGGGGCAGGCGCCATGCCGACGACCGAGGCCGAGCTCGCCGAGGCGATGAAGGGGTTCCAGCTGCCTCCCGAGATGGAGCAGCTCCTCAACCCGAAGAACAAGGGTCCTCGCTAGTCACTCGTCGAGCACGGCCCGACAGAATGGCCCCATGACCGGCCTGTCCCACACCCACGACCTGCTGGGTGGTCTCGTCCATACGCACAGCCACGACGGCAGCACGCACACCCACGCGGCCGACGGCACGGTGATCGGCGAGCCGCTGCACCTGCACGGGACCATGCTTCCCGGGGGCGAGGTCCGGGACGTCTGGGTCGTCGACGGTCGGGTCACCTTCACCAGGCCGTCCTCCGCGCGGACGCTGGGACGCGACCTGTGGATCCTGCCCGGGCTCGTCGACGCGCACTGCCACATCGGCCTCGGGCCGCAGGGTGCGGTGGACGTCGCCACAGCCGAGGCCCAGGCGATCACGGACCGAGACGCGGGGGCTCTCCTCGTTCGTGATGCAGGGTCTCCCGCCGATACACGCTGGATCGACCGCCGCGACGACCTGCCGTCCGTCATCCGCGCCGGGCGGCACGTGGCGCGTACGAAGCGGTACCTGCGCAACTACGCCCAAGAGGTCGAGCCGGGGGAGCTCGCTGACGCGGTCGTCGACCAGGTGGCCCGTGGCGACGGCTGGGTGAAGCTCGTCGGCGACTGGATCGACCGGGACATCGGAGACCTGGCGCCGAGCTGGCCCGCTGATGCCGCCCGTCAGGCGATCGAGGCGGCCCACGCGGCGGGCGCCAGGGTCACCGCGCACTGCTTCGGGGAGCAGTCCGTCACGGAGCTCGTCGAGGCGGGGATCGACGGGATCGAGCACGGCACGGGCCTCGACGACGCGACCATCCAGTCCATGGCGATACGCCAGGTGGCGCTCGTGCCGACGCTGGACAACCTCGACATCTTCCCCGGGATCGCCGACCAGGCCGCCGAGCGGTTCCCGACGTACGCCGCGCACGTGCGCGACCTGTACGCGAGGCGCCGCGACACCTTCCGGAAGGCCTATGACGCCGGCGTACCCATGTACGCGGGCACGGACGCCGGCGGCGTCGGCGCCCACGGACGGATCGGTGACGAGATCGTCGCGCTCGCCGCTGTCGGCGGAACCGACTTCGCGCTCGGCGCCGGCTCGTGGCGGGCGCGGGACTGGCTCGGCCGGCCGTGCCTGGCGGAGGGTGAGCGGGCCGATCTCGTCGCGTACACGTCGGACCCCCGCGTGGACGCGCGGATCGTGCGGCACCCCCGGTACGTGGTGCTGCGCGGACGGGTTGTGGTCGACACCTCCGCGTAAGGCAACTTCCGGCCGAGGGCGTCAGGTTGTGACCACCTCGCTAGTGTCGGAAGAAACCAGGAGGACACACATGGAGTACACCCAGCTCGGCCGCAGCGGACTGTCCGTGAGCCGCATCTGTCTCGGCACGATGAACTTCGGACCGGAGACGACGGAGGACGACTCCCACGCGATCATGGACAGCGCACAGGCCGGCGGCATCAACTTCTTCGACACCGCCAACGTGTACGGCGGCAAGGTGGGCGAGGGCATCACCGAGCAGATCGTGGGCCGGTGGTTCGCGCAGGGCGGCGGGCGTCGCGAGAAGACCGTCCTCGCGACCAAGATGTACGGCGGCATGGGCGACTGGCCGAACGAGCGGTACTGCTCGGCGCTCAACATCCGACGCGCGTGCGACGCCTCGCTGAAGCGGCTCCAGACCGACTACATCGACCTCTACCAGATGCACCACATCGACCGCTCGACCCCCTTCGACGAGGTCTGGGAGGCCATGGAGGTGCTGCGCCAGCAGGGCAAGATCCTGTACGTGGGCAGCTCGAACTTCGCCGGCTGGAACCTCGCCCAGGCGCAGGAGGCTGCCAAGGCCCGTCACTTCATGGGCCTCGTCAGCGAGCAGTCGATCTACAACCTGCTCACCCGCTGGGTGGAGCTCGAGGTCCTGCCGGCCGCGATCGCGTACGGCGTCGGCGTCATCCCGTGGTCGCCGCTGCACGGCGGGCTGTTGTCGGGCGCGATCCGCAAGGAGCGCGAGAACGCCGGCGTTCGGACCACCAAGGGCCGCGCCGGCGAGGGGCTCGATGCGCACCGGCCTGCGCTCGAGGCGTACGAGGCGTTGTGCGCTGACCTCGGCGAGGACCCGGCTGATGTCGGCCTGGCCTGGCTGCTCAGCCGCGAAGGCGTCACGGCGCCGATCGTCGGACCGCGGACGCAGGCACAGCTCGACGGCGCACTGCACGCTGTCGACATCACGCTCAGCCCCGAGACGCTCGAGAAGCTGGACGAGATCTTCCCGGCACCGGGTCCGAACGGGTCCAAGCCCGCTCCGGAGGCCTACGCCTGGTGATCGCAGGCTGACCCTGCAGGTCCAGCCGTCACGTCCGCGAGGACCGGCGACTGGACCTGCCGGGCGCCGGGTTCGTCAGGCCGTCCGTGCGGCGGTTTCGTCCTTGGCGGTCGGTCTGGCAGACTTGCGTCCGCATCCGTTATGTCCGTGCCCTCTCATCACGTACCTGACGGATCCCTCGGAGGCCTTCGCGCGACCCCACTCGCAGTCGACGGCATCCACCCACACCGTCTGGGATGTCCAGGCATGTACGCACAGGAGAACCACACACGTGGCTGTCAAGATCCGACTGAAGCGGCTCGGCAAGATCCGCTCGCCTCACTACCGCATCGTCGTCATGGACGCCCGCGCCAAGCGCGACGGCCGGGCGATCGAGGAG
>DAIEHO010000365.1 GCA_027353565.1 Propionibacteriaceae bacterium | reverse complement strand
GGCCTCGCGCATGGTCGCGAGGTCGACGACGCAGGGCACGCCCGTGAAGTCCTGCATGATCACGCGCGCCGGCGTGAACTGGATCTCCTTGTCGGGCTCGGCCTCGGGGTCCCACGAGGCGAGGGCCTCGATGTCGGCCTTCGTGATGTTCGCCCCGTCCTCGGTGCGGAGAAGGTTCTCCAGCAGGACCTTGAGGCTGTACGGGAGCTTGGCCTGGCCGTCCACCGCATCCAGGCGGAAGATCTCGTAGGCAGTGCCGTCGACCGTCAGGGTCGACTTGGCTCCGAAGCTGTTGACACTCATGAATGCTCCTCCGGCGATGAGGGCGGGATCGCGATCCCATATATCTTGACGTCAAGATACCATGGAGATCCAGGATCGGGCCACGATTCAGAGCCAATCCTGCCAACCGGGACCCCGAATAGCGATCCACACGCGGCCCGCGATCAGCCTTCGAGGATCGCCACGCATTCCACGTGGTGGGTCATCGGGAAGATGTCGAACGCGCGCAGCGACCGCACGGTGTAGCCGGACCCGGCGAAGGTCCCGACGTCGCGGCCGAGAGCGGCCGGGTCGCAGGCCACGTACGCGACGCGCCGCGGCCGCCTCCGGACCACCTGCTCCACCACGGCCTTGCCGACACCCGTACGTGGCGGGTCGCACACGACCAGGTCCACCCGGCCGGGCCAGCGCCGAACGACCTGCTCGACACGGCCGGCCTCGAACCGTGCCTCGGGGACGTTGCGGCTGGCCTCATGGACTGCGGTGCGCGACATCTCGACCCCACGTACGGACACACCCGCGTCGACGAGCGGGCCTGCGAACAGCCCGACCCCGCAGTACAGGTCCCATGCCGTCTCGCCACCTCGTACGTCGAGGCCGCTCATGACCGCCTCGACGAGGGTCTCGGCGGCCGCCTCGTGCACCTGCCAGAACCCGTCCGCGGAGACCTGCCACGTACGTCCCGCCGCGTGCTCTGTGACCGACGCGTTCCCGTGGACCAGCGTGCCGTCGACGATCACCGCAGACTGCTCGCCGCGGCCCGCGACGACCACCTCCGTGCCGGGAACGAAGTCCCCCGCCGGGACCACCTGGGCGGGGTGCGCGAGCAGACAGCCCTGCTCCGGCAGCGCAACCACCTCGTGCGACCGGTGGGCGCGCAGGCCGAGGCGACCGTCTGCGGTCACCTGGTAGCGCATCCGCGTGCGCCAGCCGAGGCCGGATGCGGGGGGCACGGACTCGACCTGGCCGTCCCACTCGTACCGACCGAGCCGTCTCAGCTGTTCCGCCACGACGAGACGCTTGAGCTCTCTCTGGGTCGCGAGGTCCGCGTGCTGGAGGT
>DAIEHO010000347.1 GCA_027353565.1 Propionibacteriaceae bacterium | reverse complement strand
CCCGAACGCCCGGGGCGATACTGTCGGGCATATGGCGAAAAGCATCTACGTGATGTCGCCCGAGGGTCTGGTGGGCAAGTCCGCCATCGCCCTGGGCATCATCGAGGCGCTGGCTCGCGAGGTCCGCTCGGTCGGCGTCTTCCGGCCGATCATCCGCTCAGACGGTCGTGACGGGATCCTCGAGACACTGGTGAGCCAACCTGCGGTGAACGGACAGTACGACCTGTCGTACGGCGTCGAGTACGCGGCTGTGCACCGCGACCCGGAGGAGGCGATGAGCGAGATCATCGCGCGCTACTCCGAGCTCCAGTCCCGCTACGACGCGATGGTGATCCTCGGGTCCGACTACACCGACGTCCTCGGCAGTACGGAGTTCGCGTACAACGCCACGGTCGCCGCGAACCTCAACGCGCCGGTGCTGCTGGTCGTGCGTGGCATCGACAAGACCCCCGAGGGCGTCCGGCACCTCGTCGACAACGCGCTCGACGAGCTGGCCGTGCACCACTGCGAAGCCGTGGGCGTCGTGGCCTCGCGGATCGCGCCGGACGCGCTCGACGCGTACAGGTCGGCGTTGCAGGGCATCGACCTGCCGCTCGTCAACGCGATCCCGGAGCACAAGGTGCTGCCTGCGCCGACCGTACGGACGCAGTTCAAGGCCGTCGGCGCGACGATGCTCCGCGGCAAGGAGGAGCTGCTCGACCGTGAGTCCCAGGGCGTCATCGTGTGCGGCATGACGCTGCCGAACGTGCTCGACCGGCTGTTCCCGGAGGCGACCGTGGTCACGGCGTCCGATCGCATCGACCTGATCCCCGGGCTGCTGCTGGCCCACACCTCGGGAGCGTTCCCCCCGATGGCGGGCCTCGTCCTCGTCGGCGGGTACGACCTGCCGCCGAGCGTCCAGAAGCTCATCGACACCCTCGACTCGGACCTGCCGATCGCGGCCACGTCGACCGGTACGTACACGACCTCGGAGAAGCTGTTCGGCCTGGAGGGATCGGTCACGGACTCGGCACGCAAGATCGAGATCGCTCGCGGCCTGTTCGGCGACAACATCGACGCGCGCTCGCTCATCGAGGCCATGCACGTGTCCCACGCCGACGTCCGTACGCCGCTCATGTTCGAGTACCAGCTCATGCAGCGCGCCCGCGCGGACAAGCGCACGATCGTGCTGCCGGAAGGCACGGAGGACCGCATCCTCGAGTCGGCAGTGGTGCTGCTGCGCCGCAACGTCGCCGACCTCATCCTGTTGGCGCCGGAACACGTCGTGAACCAGCGCTCGGGCAGCCTCGGCATCAACCTCGCCCGTGCCAAGTGCATCGACCCGGCTGACCCGGAGCTCCGGGAGAAGTTCGCGGTCGAGTACGCACGGTTGCGGGCCAAGAAGGGCGTCACCATCGAGCAGGCACGCGAGAAGATGGCCGACCTGTCCTACTTCGGGACCATGATGGTCCACTTCGGCATGGCCGACGGCATGGTGTCCGGCTCGATCACGACCACCGCGAACACGATCCGGCCGTCGCTGGAGTTCATCAAGACCAAGCCCGGTACGTCGATCATCTCGAGCTCTTTCCTCATGTGCCTGCCGGACCGCGTGCTGGTGTTCGGTGACTGCGCCGTGAACCCCGACCCGACCGCCGAGCAGCTCGCGGACATCGCGATCTCGTCGGCGGAGACGGCCGTGGCCTTCGGCATCGAGCCGCGCGTGGCGATGCTCTCGTACAGCACCGGGTCCTCCGGCTCGGGCGCCGACGTGGACAAGGTCCGGGAGGCGACGCGGCTGCTCCACGAGCGCGCACCCGAGCTGCTCGTCGAGGGGCCGATCCAGTTCGACGCCGCCATGGACCCCGCGGTCGCGAAGACGAAGCTTCCCGACTCGCAGGTCGCCGGCAAGGCGACCGTGTTCGTGTTCCCCGACCTCAACACCGGCAACAACACGTACAAGGCGGTCCAGCGCACGGCCGGTGCCGTGGCCATCGGACCCGTCATGCAGGGGCTGAACAAGCCCGTCAACGACCTGTCGCGAGGCGCCACCGTCGATGACATCGTCAACACCGTCGCGATCACGGCGATCCAGGCCCAGGCCGTACCCGCCGGAACCCCGTCACCGTTCGCACAGCTGTAACGCCTAGGAGAAGCCCGTGCCCACACCGATCCTCGTCCTGAACTGCGGTTCGAGCTCGATCAAGTACCAGGTCATCGACGTCGACGACGAGTCGCGACTCGCCACCGGCCTGGTCCAGAAGATCGGACTCGTCGACTCCAGCCTCGAGCACACCGTCGACGGCATCTCACACCGGATCGACCGGATGGTCGCCGACCACCAGCAGGCGCTGGAGCTCATCGTCAGCGCCTTCGGGATGTATGGGCCGCCGCTGGCCGACGTCGTAGCGGTCGGCCACCGCGCGGTCCACGGCGGCGAGGCGTTCCGTCAGCCGGTACAAATCGACGCGGGCG
Organism: Propionibacteriaceae bacterium; assembly: GCA_027353565.1. GTDB lineage: Bacteria > Actinomycetota > Actinomycetes > Propionibacteriales > Propionibacteriaceae > Fen-668. Next base: position 881 of record DAIEHO010000347.1, on the reverse strand, counting down.
TCATCGACAAGCTCCGCGAGCTGTCGCCGCTGGCCCCCCTGCACAACCCCCCGGGCATCGCCGGGATCGAGGCGGCGATGGCGGACCTTCCGGACGTGCCGCACGTCGCGGTCTTCGACACCGCCTTCTTCTCGACGTTGCCTGCTGAGGCGTACACCTACGCGATCGATGCCGACATCGCCAAGGAGTACTCGATCCGCAAGTACGGCTTCCACGGGACCAGCCACAAGTACGTGTCCGAGCGGGTCGCCGAGCTCCTCGAACGGCCGTACGACGAGGTCGACCAGATCGTCTGCCACCTCGGCAACGGCGCGTCGATCTCCGCGATCCGCGGGGGCGTCGCGGTGGACACCTCGATGGGTCTGACACCACTGCAGGGGCTCGTCATGGGTACACGGTCCGGTGACGTGGATCCGGGGCTGCACGCTTACCTCGCCCGCGAGGCGGGCATGTCGGTCGCCGAGATCGACCGGCTGCTCAACAACCGCTCCGGCATCTCGGGGCTGACCGGCGGCACGAGCGACTTCCGCGACCTGGCCGACCGGATCGCCGCCGGCGACGTCGCGGCGAAGCTCGCGTACGACGTGTACATCCACCGGCTCGTCAGCTACATCGGCTCGTACCTCGCGATCCTCGGCGGCATCGACGCCATCACGTTCACCGCCGGCGTGGGCGAGAACGACGACGCGGTGCGGGAGTCGGTCTGCGACCGCCTGGCGCCGCTCGGCTTCCTGCTCGACGACGAGGCCAACAAGGTCCGCTCGAAGGAGCCGCGCCGCATCAGCCAGCCCGACTCCCCGATCCAGATCCTCGTCGTCCCGACGAACGAGGAGCTCGCCATGGCCCGGGAGACCCAGAAGGTCATCTCCGCCTGAGCCGGG
>DAIEHO010000322.1 GCA_027353565.1 Propionibacteriaceae bacterium | reverse complement strand
ACCTCGAGCGCTTCGGCTTCCCCGACCCGCCCGTCCATGACGCCTGCTGCGTGGCGAGGCTCATCGACCCGGCGGTGTTCTCGACGCGGGACGCGTTCGTGGCCGTCGAGCTCAACGGACGCTGGACATCCGGCATGACGTACACCGTGTTCGACCCGGAGCTGTCCGTGCCGGAGGTACGGGCGGCTGCCGCGACGCGTCGCCGGACGCACGTCGCCACGACCCTCGACAAGGACCGCTTCTGGGACCTCGTCGTCGACGCGCTGGCACAGCTGACCGAGAAGTAGGGGCCGCCGCGCTTCGGCGCGGGTTCGACTCCTTCGTACTGTCCTCAAGGAGCGGTCAACGACGCATGTCGAGCCCACCACCCGGTCGCGTGCTCCCGTCCGGGGGACCTGCACGTCGCCAGCCGTGCAGCTGTCACGAAGGACCGCGGGACCGCGCCCGTCCTAGATCAGACCGCGGCGGGACAGCAGGTTGGGGACGTCGACCATCGGGTCCATGTCACGGCCGGCCCAACGACGCCACGCGGCGAGCGGGCCTGTCGGCACCCGGAGCGGCGCCCACGGCTGAGGTCCGCCCGAGACGAGAGCCTCTGCCAGCTGGAGCCCCGCCGCGGTGGCAGAGGTGGTCTCGTACAGCCCGAAGCCCCTCGCTACCCACGCACCACGCAACAGCGGAATCGCCCCGACCACGGGTACGCGATCGGCCGTGACCTCTGCGTACCGTGCACGCACCTTCGTGACCTGCCGCTTGAGCTGGCTGGTCACCCAACCCACGAGGTCAGCGGCCGCCGGGCGCTCGCGCACCTCGCTGACCGGCTGGCCGATGACGACGGTGAACCCGCGTGACCCGTACACGAGAGCCGCGGGCGTGTCGACGAACGTGTGGATCTGCTCGCAGTCACCCTCGGCCTCCACGATGGGATGGACGACTGTCGCCAGATCCAGGACCAGGTCGCCCCACGGCGAGACTCCGATCGTGTCGACGACCTCGGCCGCGGTCACGGAGTGTTGCCGATCCCCGACCCGGTAGGGGACCTGCCACTCGTGATGGCGCAGGAACCTGCCGAGCTCGACGTCGCGGACGATCGTGACGCCCAGCCCGGTGGCCAGGTCGGTGAGAGCGGTCCGATGGGCCCAGGAGTCGACCACCGACTGGTCCGGAAGGTACAGGGCCGGCCGCACAGCGAGCGGCAGCGGGACCTCGTCGATGATGTCGACCTGCTCGTCGGCCAGGCGCAGCAGGCGCTTCTCCTGAACAAGGTGGAACGCAAGGTGTCCGTCGACGCACAGCTCGTACGCGTCGTGGTCGGAGATCGTGACTCCGTGAGCGGGCAGCGTGAGTCGCAGCCAGTCTCCGGCGCGCCGTGTCCAGTCAACGTACGTGGCAACCGCGCCGGCGCCCCGGTGGAGCTCGATCTCGCGGAGCGTCGACCCCTGTCCGACTGTGATCAGGCCGAGCCCGAACCGCGTGGAGTGGCTGGGGTCGAGGACGGTCACGGACGCGCCTGCGCGTGCGATCTCGATCGCGGTCGTGAGGCCCGCGACGGTGGCCCCGAGGACCACGACGTCTTTCGCGCCAGCTGGTGAGGACGACTGCCAGGCCATGGCTGGATCCTACTGGGAGCCACGGCGGCCACACGTCAGCGAGGGATGTGGCGGCGCGGCGCACGCCGGGTGATCGCTATTCCGACCCCCCGCCGTCACACCCTCAGGCGACCCATAGGATGCCCAGCGGAAGGGAGACGCCGATGGCGCTTTGGACACTCAAGACTGATGTATCGAGCGGCGCGGTGGTCGGCCCCCGCGAACGACTCTCATGGGGAAAGACGATCGGCCTCGGCGCTCAGCACGTCGTCGCGATGTTCGGTGCGACGTTCGTCTTCCCTCTGCTAATGGGCCTCAACCCGCAGCTCGCGGTCATGATGAGCGGTATCGCGACGCTGGTCTTCCTGTTCGTCGTGAATCACCGCGTCCCCAGCTACCTCGGGTCGTCGGCCTCCTTCGTCGGTGTTGCCACCGCCATCTACGGCGCCGGTGGTAAGCCGTCCGATCTCACCGGTGCGATGTTCGTCACCGGGCTGACCCTGTTCATGGTGGGTCTCATCATCCACTTCATGGGCACTGGTGTGATCCACAAGCTGCTGCCCCCTGCCGTCACGGGCGCCGTGGTCATGCTCATCGGCTTCAACCTGGCCCCCGTGGTCGCCGGCACGTACTGGCCGCAGGACCAGTGGGTCGCCCTCATCGTCATGCTAGTCGTCGTCGCCATCAGCGTCGGTTTCAAGGGCTTCATCGGCAGGATCGCGATCTTCCTGTCCCTCATCGTCGGCTATGTGCTGAGCTGGCTGCTCGACATCACCACCGGCAAGATCACCTCCTTCTCCGCGGCTGCCGGCAAGGTCACCACACACTTCCGCGTGGACTGGACGAACGTCAACGCCGCGAACTGGTTCGGCCTGCCTCCGGTCACCGACCTCGCGACCTGGAAGCTCAACGCGGCGACCAACGTCGTCGGCTTCCACCTGCCGACGTTCAACCTGGCCTTCGTCCTCGTCTCGCTTCCGGTCGTCATCGCGCTGATCGCTGAGAACACCGGTCACGTGAAGGCCGTGGCAGAGATGACCGGCGACAAGCTCGACCCGTACCTCGGTCGGGCGATCGCCGCTGACGGCGCAGGCTCGATGATCGCGACGTTCGTCGGAGCAGGACCGACCACGACGTACGCCGAGAACATCGGCGTCATGGCGGCCACCAAGGTCTACTCGACCGCGGCGTACTTCGTCGCGGCACTCGTCGCCATCGTGTTCGGTCTCTCCCCCAAGTTCGGCGCGGTCATCTCAGCGACTCCAGGAGGCGTGCTCGGCGGCATCACGGTGGTGCTCTACGGCATGATCGGCCTCCTCGGCGCGAAGATCTGGAAGGAGAACAACGTCGACTTCGGGAACCCGATCAACCTCGTCCCCCTGGCGGCGGGCATCGTCATCGGCATCGGCAACGTGTCGCTGAAGTTCTCCGACAGCTTCACCCTCTCCGGGATCGCGCTGGGCACGATCGTCGCGGTCGGCCTGTACCACCTGGCTCGCTGGCTCGCTCCCAAGGAGCTTCGTGACGCGTCCGATGGCGCAGCACTTGTGTTCGACCCGCCCGGCGCGTACGCCGACGAGGATGTGGACGTGGACGTCCCGATCGAGTCCGACAAGGCCTGATGCGGGGTCCCGGCGGCCCGGTTCGCTTCGGCGGACCGGGCCGCCGCCATCACCGCCTGTGCGTCCACCTCTCGGAGCACCCGGTCACGCCTCGAGTACGGGTCGTGACCGGCGACGCCCCGTACGTGTCCACAGCCGTGAACGGTTCCGGCTGGGCGATCCCACGAGCTGCAGGTCGAGGACACCGGCCGCACCCAGCAGCGCGTGCATGGTGGTCGGCCCGACCCCGGTGAAGCCCTTGGCGTGAAGCACCTCGGCGAGGTGGTCCCCGGCCTCCGAGGTCGTCGCCACGTCCGCGAGCGTCCTCGGCGTTGGCGTCATCTCCGGCTGAACGCTCCACACGACTGCCTGCAGCCCCCCGTCGCCCCGGAGCTCCATCGCTGCTCGCGCGTTCGCGATCACCGCACGGATCTTGCGCTCGTTGCGGATCAGCCGCTGATCGGCCAGCAGACGGGACACGTCCTGTTCATCGAAGGCCGCGACGACCTCGACGTCGAACTGGCCGAACGCGTCCCGCATCGCCTCCCGGCGCCGCAGCACGGTGAGCCAGGAGAGGCCCACAACGAACACCTCCAGGGCCACGAGCTCGAAAAGGCCGCGCTCGTCGGTCACCGCCACCCCGTACTCGTCCAGGTAGTAGACCTGGCCCACAGGATCACGCTCGGCCCACGATAGCAGGAGGGCCGAGCCGACACCACTAGTCGCCGTCATGCCCTGACCATGTGCGCCAAGAAGGTGATCAGTCATTCGTCCACAGGCCCGAGACTCAGCCCCTCGGGCCTGTGGAGTACTCCAGCTCGCGCGGGGAGCCTCAGCTCGCGCGACCACCGGCGATCGGACGGCTCCGCTGGGCACGCCCCATCTCGCCGTACGGGTACTGGGGCACGTCCGGTGCGGACACCGCCGTGAGCGCCGCCTGGTCGGACTCGTCCAGATGCGTCTCAGCAATCGCCAGTGCCTCGGACAGCTGCTCCCCGGTTCGGTTCCCGAGGATCGGCGCAGTCACTGCCGGCTGGTCCGCCACCCAGGCGAGGGCGACCTGCGCCATCGTCAGCCCCGTACGGTCGGCCACGTCCTTGACGGCGTCGATGATCTCCCACACCTTCGGATCCGAGTTCCGCGCGTCGTAGTTCTCCATGCCGCGCTTCGGGTCCTCACCGAGTCTCGTCGAGCCTGTCGGCATCGAGTCGCGGGAGTACTTGCCCGTCAGCCACCCTCCACCGAGCGGGCTCCACGGGATGATCCCGAGCCCGTACTCCAGGCATGCGGGTACGACCTCGAGCTCGATGAACCGTGTGAGCAGGTTGTACTGCGGCTGGAGCATCACCGGCGCCACGCGCCCGCTGGCAGCCGCCAGCTCGCTGATCGCCGCGATCTGCCAGCCGAGGAAGTTGGACAGCCCGAAATAGGAGATCTTCCCGGCGCTGACCGCGTCGTCCATGAACCGGAGCGTCTCGTCGAGCGGCGTCAACGGGTCGAACGCGTGCACCTGGTAGACGTCGACCTGCTCGACACCCAGCCGACGCAGGCTCCCGTCGAGCGCGTACGTGAGGTGCTTGCGTGTGAGGCCCACGCTGTTCGGGCCTTCGCCCATCGGGAAGCGGCCCTTGGTCGCCAGCACGAGCCGGTCAGCCATACCCTTCCTCGACGCGAGCCAACGGCCGATGATCTCCTCCGAGACGCCCGACTGGTACACGTCTGCCGTGTCGACGAAGTTGCCTCCTGCCTCCACGAACGCGTCCAGCTGCGCGTGTGCGCCAGCCTCGTCCGTCTCTTTGCCGAACGTCATCGTGCCCAAACACAGGCGCGAGACACTCACGCCGGTGCTGCCCATCAGCCGGTACTCCATCGGTCCTCCTCGTAGGTCTTCCTCCTCCCTACCCCAGCACGCCGAACACCCGCCGGAAGCCGTTGCCGTCGGTTTCCCGAAGTAGGTGCGAACGAGCGCGACCGCGCCTGTCTCTCAGACTCGCGCGTCGAGCCGGGCGATGAGTCGTCGCGGGGCCGTGATCCGGTACGACGCGTCGAGGAGCTCCGCCACCTCCGTCCAGTCCGTCTCGGGGGTCAGGTCGAGGCCGAGCCAACCGTACGGGCCGAGGTAGGCCGGCCGGTAGACGCGCTCGTCCTGCGCGAGCGCCTCGTACTCACCCGGGTCCGCCAGCACCAGCAGCGACTGGTCGTGCCGGACGTATACCCCATCGACCTTGATGCTTCCCCCGTAGTAGCCGAAGACCTTGACCGAGTAGAACGCCGGCCAGCCATGCGTGACCTTCTCCGCGGCTCCGGGGAACGACAGGGCGAC
>DAIEHO010000296.1 GCA_027353565.1 Propionibacteriaceae bacterium | reverse complement strand
GTCGCCGACGCACGACGTGCCCGCGGTCCGGTCGACGCTGAGCGACGACCCGACGTCGAGGTCGCAGTTGCCCGGTCTCGGGGCCTGCCACGCCTGGTCCTCGGCGAAGTAGTCGCACCGGACCCCCACGGCGCCCAGCATGCAGACGATCCGGCCCTCGGGGTCCACGAAGGCTGCGACGTCCAGAGCCGTTCGCAGCCCTTCCGGGCGTGGACCGACATCAGGGCCGTTCCCGGACGCTGACGCACCACCGGTCGTGGGAGAGGAGCCGGTGGGTGTGGGGAGGGCCACTGGTCCGCTCGCTGAGCACCCGGCCATCGACGCGAGGGCGGCCAGAGCCAGGAGCCGGCGAGCTACGGACCTGGCGGACATGGTGTGCGACCTCCACCCCGAGCTGTCAGTGCGGCGTGCAGGGCTCGGTCGCCGCCTCGTCGACCTTGCGCAGGAGCGCGACGAGCTGGGCGCGTTCGGCCTCGGTCAGGACGCGGAACGCCTCGGCATGGACGCGGTCCCGCGCCTCGTCGGCGTGGGCGAGCACCACCCTTCCGTCGTCGGTCAGATGGATCCGTACAGCCCGCCGGTCAGACGGGTCGGGCACCCGCGTGGCCAGCCCTTTCGACACGAGCGCGTCGATGACGTCGGTGGCCGACCGTGGGGCGACGTGCAGCCGCTCGGCGATGGTGGTCGGTCGAGCGCCTTCCTCGGAGGAGCGCAGCATGACGTGGAGAGCGCGGACCTGGTGCGGGTTGAGGCCGAGCGGCTCCGTGACCTCCGCCGACGCATGGCGCAGGCGACGGGTGACCCGGAAGATGAGGTCGCCGACCGACGGCTCGACGTCGGACGGCTCGCCCGCGTCCTGATGGGAACCTCGCATGGGCACAGCCTAGCATTTGTGTGGCTACCACATAATGAGGTAACATCAGCAAAGTACGCGACGGAGCATGAGCCCGTCCCGTACCCCCACTCGTACCACCGCCAGGAGCACACTTGCCACCACCCAACCGCCCCAGGAAGATCGACCCGTCGGACCGCGCCCAGCTGAAGGAGGCGCCGGTCTCGCTGAGGCGCGTGCTGTCGCTGTTCTCCGGGCATCGGGGCGACATGGTCCTCGTCACGGTCATGATCGTCGCGACGTCGGTGATCGGCCTCGGCCAGCCGTTCCTCGTACGCGAGATCGTGGACGTCGCGATCCCGAGGCAGGACGTACCGGTGCTGCTGTGGTGCGTCGGCGCCATGGTCGCGATCGCGGTCCTCACGCAGGTGCTGGGCATCGTGCAGACGTGGATCTCGGCAACGCTCGGCCAGCAGGTGATGCATACGCTCCGTACCAGCGTGTTCACCCACCTCCAGCGCCAGTCGCTCGGGTTCTTCATCCGCAGTCGCGGCGGGGAGGTGCAGAGCCGCATCGTCAACGACGTCAACGGCCTCAACGACGTCGTCAGCAACACCGCCACCTCGATCGCGTCCAACCTCACGACGGTGGTCGCCACCGCGGTCGCGATGGCGACACTGAGCTGGCGGCTGAGCCTGCTCACGCTCGTCGTGATGCCTCCCGCGGTCCTGCTCACGCGACACGTCGCACTGACCCGGCGCGCCGTCACGGGGCAGCAGCAGGAAGCGTTGGCGGACCTCAACACCCAGATCGAGGAGGGACTGTCGGCTTCCGGCGTACGGCTGGCCAAGACGCTCGGCGCCGAGGGGCACAACGCCGAGCGCTTCGCCTCCACCTCGTCGAAGCTCATCGACCTCGAGCTGCGCGCCCAGCTGGCCGGTCGGTGGCGGATGGGCACGATGCAGGTCATGTTCGCCACGATCCCAGCGCTGATCTACCTCGTGGCGGGGCTTCCCCTCACTCGCGGCGCCATGACCATCGGCACGCTCGTCGCGTTCGTCGCGCTGCAGTCGGCGGTCTTCCGCCCGATGATGGGTCTGCTCAACGTCGGCGCCCAGGTCGTCAGCTCCATGGCCCTGTTCAGCCGCATCTTCGAGTACCTCGACCTCGTCCCCGAGGTGCCGGCACCCGCGCACCCCGTCCGGATCGCCCACCCGCGCGGAGAGGTCGTGCTCCACGACGTCAGCTACCGCTACCCGGGCGCCGACCGGGATGCGGTGAGCCATGTCAGCAGCACGATCCCGGCTGGTGGCTCGCTCGCCATCGTCGGTCAGACCGGGTCGGGGAAGTCCACCTTGGCGGCTCTTGTCGCCCGTCTGTACGACCCCAGCCAAGGCTCCATCACGATCGACGGCGTAGACCTGCGCCGCATCGACCGTGACCGGCTCAGCCAGCTGGTCGGAGTCGTCAGCCAGGAGACCTACCTGCTGCACACGACGATCCGCGACAACCTCCTGCTCGCCCGTCCCGATGCCAGCGAGAACGACCTGTGGTCGGCGTTGGAGGCGGCACAGATCGCGGCGCACATCGCGTCGCTCCCGGAGGGCCTCGACACAGTGGTGGGGTCGCGCGGGCACCGCTTCTCCGGCGGCGAGCAGCAACGGCTGGCCATCGCCCGGACGATCCTCCGCGACCCGCCGATCCTGGTCCTCGACGAGGCCACCTCGGCGCTCGACAACGCCACCGAGGCGGCCCTGCAGACGGCCCTGGACGCCCTGGCTGAGGGCCGCACCACGATCACCATCGCTCACCGGCTGACCACGATCGCCGACGCAGACGAGGTGCTGGTACTCGACCACGGCGAGGTCGTCGAGCAGGGCGAGCCTCACGAGCTCTCGCTGGTGGGAGGCCCGTTCGCGCAGTTGGCACGGGCCCGCGAGAACGCGTGAGGGCCACCTAGACTGGCGTACATGTCCTCTCCCAAGCGGGTACTCCTGGCCGCGCCGCGCGGTTACTGCGCCGGCGTCGATCGGGCGGTCGTGACCGTCGAGCGCGCGCTGGACACGTACGGCCCGCCGGTCTACGTCCGGAAGCAGATCGTGCACAACCGCCACGTGGTCGAGGACCTCGAGGCGCGGGGGGCGATCTTCGTCGAGGAGCTCGCCGAGGTGCCGCCGGGATCGACCGTCGTCTTCTCCGCGCACGGCGTGTCTCCGGACGTGCATCGGGAGGCGAGCGCCCGCGGTCTCAAGACGATCGACGCGACGTGTCCGCTGGTGACGAAGGTCCACAAGGAGGCGAGCCGCTTCGCCGCGGACGACATCGAGATCCTGCTCATCGGCCACGCGGGCCATGAGGAGGTCGAAGGTACGACAGGTGAGGCGCCCGACCACATCACGCTGGTCCAGCACCCCGACGACGTCGAGTCCGTCGTGGTCAAGGACCCGACCAAGGTGGCGTGGCTGTCGCAGACGACGCTGAGCGTCGACGAGACGTACGAGACCGTGACGAGGCTGCGTCAGAAGTTCCCCCTCCTGCTGGACCCGCCGAGCGACGACATCTGCTACGCCACGCAGAACCGGCAGTCGGCGGTCAAGCAGCTTGCCCCCGGCTGTGACCTCGTGATCGTCGTGGGATCGAAGAACTCGTCCAACTCCGTCCGGCTCGTCGAGGTCGCCCTGGAGGCGGGCGCCAAGGCCTCGCACCGCGTCGACAACGCGGGCGAGATCGACGAGGTCTGGCTGGAGGGCGTGGACAGCGTGGGCGTGACCTCGGGCGCCTCCGTACCGGACGAGCTCGTACAGGGCGTGCTGGACTTCCTCGTCGCACGGGGATATCCGCCGGCGACCGAGGAACGGCTCACCGAGGAGAACCTCGTGTTCGCGCTGCCGCCGGAGCTGCGCAAGGACATCGCTGCGGCTCACGCGTCCCGCGGCTGACGTCCTGGGCCCGCGCGAGCCGCCGCAGCGACGGGTGCGGGGCTGTGGCGGACCGGGCCGTGCGAGCTGTCGCGGACCGGAGGGCCAGCTGTGCGGGCGGGACGCAGCCTCGATCACGGATCGGCGCTGGTCCAGGCGATTTGGGCTCTTGGTGGGCTGCGGCGTAAAGTGGCGTGTCGGTCACCCATGTCATGGGTGGGCGCGGCCATGCCCGGGCTGTCAAGCGGGGCGAGGCCGAATCATCGAACGATCGGGAGTGTATGGCGAAGAAAGAGGGTGCCCTCGAACTGGAGGGGACCGTGGTCGAGGCACTGCCCAACGCTATGTTCCGCGTTGAGCTGGCGAACGGTCACCGGGTCCTCGCCACGATCTCAGGGAAGATGCGGCAGCACTACATCCGCATCCTGCCGAGCGATCGCGTCGTCGTGGAGCTCTCGCCGTACGACTTGACCCGAGGGCGGATCGTCTACCGACACCGGTGAGCGACCGACCACACGCAACAGCCCGCGAACTGCGGGACACCCTGGAAGGTGCCCCGCGACCAAAGAAGAAGGAAGAGCTCGCATGAAGGTTCAGCCGAGCGTCAAGCGCATGTGCGACAAGTGCAAGGTGATCCGCCGGCACGGACGCGTCATGGTGATCTGCGACAACCCTCGCCACAAGCAGCGGCAGGGCTGAGCGCAGTACACGCCGTACGGCCTCGGCCGGATGGCGTGCCGGGGATGTCGATCGCATCCGACCGGTGCACCGCGCAAGCGGTGAGGACATCGCGCAAGCGGTGACAACGAGTACAGCGTGAACGCACATGGGGCTCTCAAGCTCCATGAACCCTCGGGCGAAGGCCGAGGCCCCACCAGGGGAACGCGTCACGTCCAGCACCTTCGCGGTTCACGACCGGACGCCCAGGCGTCAGAACCGGAAAACGAGAGGCTTACGCCAACATGGCACGTCTGATCGGCGTCGATCTTCCGCGCGAGAAGCGCTTGGAGATCGCGCTCACCTACATCTTCGGCATCGGGAAGACCCGTGCTGCCGAGACGCTCAAGGCCACCGGGATCTCCGGGGACACACGAGTCCACGCTCTCACGGACGAGCAGATCGTCCTGCTGCGTGACCACATCGAGGCCAACTACGAGACCGAGGGCGATCTTCGCCGCGAGATTGCGGCCGACATCCGTCGCAAGATCGAGATCGGTAACTACCAGGGTCGCCGCCATCGCAGCGGCCTGCCTGTCCGTGGCCAGCGCACGCGGACCAATGCCCGTACTCGTAAGGGCAGGAAGAAGGCGGTCGCGGGCAAGAAGAAGGCCCGCTGACCCCCCCGGTCGCGTGAGATCCCAGGAGAGATAAACACACATGGCTACAGCAGGCCGCAAGACGACGCAGGCCAAGACAAAGGTCCGTCGCAAGGAAAAGAAGAACATTGTCGCCGGTCAGGCGCACATCAAGAGCACGTTCAACAACACGATCATTGCGATCACCGACCCGACTGGTGCGGTGATCTCGTGGGCGTCGGCCGGCACGGTGGGCTTCAAGGGCTCCCGCAAGTCGACTCCGTACGCCGCGCAGATGGCCGCTGAGGCGGCTGGTCGTCGTGCCATGGAGCACGGCATGAAGCGCGTCGACGTGTTCGTCAAGGGCCCGGGCTCCGGCCGCGAGACCGCCATCCGTTCACTCGGGGCCATCGGCCTCGAGGTCGGTGCGATCTCCGACGTGACCCCCGTACCCCACAACGGCTGCCGCCCGCCGAAGCGCCGCCGCGTCTGACCTCCCGACTCTTCTACACAAAGGACTGACCACGATGGCCCGCTACACAGGCCCTATGACCCGGAAGTCGCGCCGACTCGGCACCGACCTCGTCGGGAATGACAAGTCGTACGAGAAGCGTCCCTACCCGCCCGGCATGCACGGCCGGGGCCGGACCAAGGACTCCGAGTACTCCCAGCAGCTCAAGGAGAAGCAGAAGGCCCGCTTCGCCTACGGTGTGCTCGAGAAGCAGTTCCGTCGCTACTACGAAGAGGCGACGCGCTCGTCCGGCAAGACCGGCGACATGCTGCTGCAGATCCTCGAGTCGCGTCTCGACAACGTCGTGTACCGCGCAGGCTTCGCGGCCACCCGCCGCCAGGCACGCCAGCTCGTCGTGCACGGACACTTCGTGGTCAACGGCCACAAGGTGAACGTGCCGAGCTACCGCGTGAGCGCGCAGGACATCATCGACGTCAAGCCGAAGTCGCTGACACTTCACCCCCTGGTCGTGGCCCGCGAGGTCCACGGCGAGCGCGAGGTGCCGGCGTGGCTGGACGCTCGTCCGAACACGATGCGGATCCTCGTCCACCAGCTGCCGACGCGCGAGCAGATCGTCGTCGACGTCACCGAGCAGCTGATCGTCGAGCTCTACTCGAAGTAACGCTCCTGTGGCCGGAGCCCCCGCCGGGGCCTCCGGCCGCACCCGCGCCCGTGGCCGTACGCCGCGTGCGCACCGATCCCGGACACCCCGTCCGGGTCACACCACCAGGCCGTCAAATAGCGGGCGGCCGGAAGGAACACGCACATGCTGATCGCACAGCGCCCGTCACTCTCCGAGGAAGCGGTCTCCGAGTTCCGCTCCCGGTTCGTCATCGAGCCCCTGGAGCCGGGCTTCGGCTACACCCTCGGCAACTCCCTGCGCCGCACCCTCCTGTCGTCCATCCCGGGCGCTGCGGTGACGAGCATCAAGGTCGAAGGCACGTCCCACGAGTTCTCGACCGTCGAGGGCGTCGTCGAGGACCTCACCGAGATCATCCTCAACCTCAAGGGCCTCGTCCTGTCGAGCGAGGAGGACGAGCCGGTCACGATGTACCTGCGCAAGGCAGGCGCCGGCGCCGTCACGGCCGCCGACATCACCCCGCCGGCCGGTGTCGAGATCCACAACCCCGAGATGCACATCGCGACGCTCAACGCCAACGGCAAGCTCGAGATGGAGCTCGTCGTCGAGCGTGGCCGTGGCTACGTGTCCTCGACGCAGAACAAGAACTACGACGCCGAGATCGGCCGCATCCCGATCGACTCGATCTACTCGCCGGTCCTCAAGGTGACCTACAAGGTCGAGGCGACCCGCGTCGAGCAGCGTACGGACTTCGACCGCCTCGTGGTCGACGTCGAGACCAAGCCCGCCATCAGCCCGCGCGACGCGCTGGCGTCGGCAGGCCGGACGCTCGTCGAGCTGTTCAGCCTGGCACGCGAGCTCAACGTCGAGGCCGAGGGCATCGAGATCGGGCCTTCGCCGGTCGACGAGCAGCTCGCCGCCGACCTGGCCCTGCCGGTCGAGGAGCTGCACCTCAC
>DAIEHO010000295.1 GCA_027353565.1 Propionibacteriaceae bacterium | reverse complement strand
CGGTCCCGGCGGACAAGTGCAACTACTCGGGCATCGGCGGCGTGGTCAGCGCCACGAGCGACACCGCGCAGAAGGCCGCGTACACCGCGCTTCGCAACACGCTCTTCCAGGGTGACACCCTCCGCACGATGCTCCTGACCGCGTACGCGTTCTGGCTCATCGGCACCATCGCCCTGTGGGCCGGGGTCATCGCGCTGGTCGTCGGCGTCGTCCTGCTGGCGCTCTCGTTCACCGTCTTCAAGAACAAGCTCTCCGTTCACACGGACGCCGTCGCCGCGGCCGAGGCCGTTCTGGCGAAGTGAGCTGACACCACCCGAACAGCTGTACGACGAGCAACTGCACAAGGGGCGGCCTGCGGGCCGCCCCTTTCTGCGTCCGGACGCTGCATCCCCACGCCGGATCCCGATGGCGGAGCGTGGCCGTCCCAGCACTCGGACCCGGGTTTTGACACGTCCCCGCCCCATGGGAGAAAGTGAGCGCGTGCGTAACGTGCTCGTACTTTGACAGCGTGTCGGTGGCCATCGTGGCCCGCGACACGCACCCTCGCCTGCCGACCGGCAGCGGGGGTTTTTTTATGAAGCTCGCACAGTGACCCACTCAGCAGCGACCTACGACCCGAGGAGCGAGAGATGACCAACACAGTCCTCTCCGACAGCACGCAGATCATGACGGGGGCCCAGTCCCTGGTCGCGTCACTGGAGGCCGTCGGCGTAGAGGTCATCTTCGGCATCCCCGGTGGAGCGATCCTGCCCGCCTACGACCCGTTGTTCGACTCTGCGGTCCGGCACATCCTCGTCCGGCACGAACAGGGCGCCGCGCACGCTGCGGAGGGATACGCGGTGGCGACCGGCAAGGTGGGGGTCTGCATGGCCACCTCCGGGCCCGGCGCCACGAACCTCGTGACGGGCCTCGCCGACGCGTACATGGACTCCGTGCCGATCGTGGCGATCACCGGGCAGGTGAACTCCGCCTCCATCGGCACCGATGCCTTCCAGGAAGCCGACATCCGGGGCATCACGTTCCCGATCACCAAGCACAACTTCCTGATCACCGACCCGGCGGGCATCCCCGCGGCGATCGCGGCGGCGTTCGAGATCGCCAGCACGGGACGTCCTGGGCCGGTGCTCGTCGACATCAGCAAGGACGCACTGTCCGCGAAGACGACGTTCCAGTGGACCGGCGAGGTCGACCTTCCCGGCTACAGGCCGACGATCCGTCCGCACACGCGGCAGGTGCAGCAGGCGGCGAAGATGATCGGCGAAGCCTCGCGACCCGTCCTGGTCATCGGTGGCGGCGTCAGCAAGGCCGACGGTGGCGCGGAGCTCGCTGAGCTCGTCGCCAAGACCGGCATCCCGGTGGTGACGACGCTCATGGCTCGCGGCATGTTCCCCGACTCCCACCCGCTGAACATGGGCATGCCCGGCATGCACGGCACTGTGGCCGCTGTGGGCGCGCTCCAGCGGTGCGACCTCTTCATCGCGCTCGGCATGCGCTTCGACGACCGGGTCACCGGGCAGCTGTCGACGTTCGCCCCGGACGCGAAGGTCATCCACTGCGACATCGACCCGGCCGAGATCGGCAAGAACCGCGAGGCAGACCTGCCGATCGTCGGCGATGCGAAGCTCATGATGGCCCAGCTGATCCAGGAGCTCGAGCACGAGACCCTGCAGGACCTGCAGCCATGGGTCACCTTCCTCACGAGCCTCAAGGAGCGTTACCCGACAGACGCCGGGGACCCGAGCGACGACTACCTGCTGCCGCAGGAGGTCATCAAGCGGATCGGTGAGCTCAGTGGTCCCGACACGATCTTCGCGACCGGCGTCGGCCAGCACCAGATGTGGGCCGCTCACTTCCTGCCCCACCAGCTGCCGCACAAGTGGCTCACGTCCGGAGGCGCGGGGACCATGGGCTACTGCGTCCCGGCGGCCATGGGGGCCAAGGTCGGCAAGCCCGACTCGGTGGTGTGGGGGATCGACGGCGACGGCTGCTTCCAGATGACGAACCAGGAGCTCGTCACGTGCGCGCTCAACGACATCCCCATCAAGATCGCGATCATCAACAACGAGTCGCTCGGGATGGTGCGCCAGTGGCAGACGCTGTTCTACAACGGCCGTCACTCGAACACCGACCTCCACTCGTGGCGTATCCCGGACTTCGTCAAGCTCGCCGAGGCCATGGGCTGTGTGGGGCTGCGGGCCGAGACGCCGGCCGAGGTCGACATGGTGATCAAGCAGGCGCTCGAGATCAACGACAAGCCGGTCGTCATCGACTTCCTCGTGCACAAGGACGCGATGGTGTGGCCGATGGTGGCCGCGGGCACGTCGAACAGCGACATCAAGGTCGCGAAGGACCTCGCTCCGGCGTGGGATGAGGAGGAGCTGTGAGCGCGTTCCACACGCTGTCGGTGCTGGTGCAGAACCAGCCCGGCGTGCTGGCCAGGATCTCGGGCCTGTTCGCCCGACGTGGCTTCAACATCGAGTCGCTGGCCGTCGGGCCCACCGAGAACCACGAGCTCAGCCGCGTGACGCTGGTCATCGAGGTCGAGTCCGACGCTGTGCTCGAGCAGATCACGAAGCAGCTGAACAAGCTCGTCGAGGTCATCCGGATCCTCGAGTTCGATCCGGGCGAGGCCGTGCGGCGCGAGCTCATCCTCGTGAAGGTCCGCGCCGACGGACGCAACCGCAGCCAGGTCCTCGAGATCGCCGAGATGTTCCGTGGACGGGTCGTCGACGTGGCGCCGGACTCCGTGGTCGTCGAGGCAACCGGCGGATACGGCAAGATCCAGGCGCTCCTGATGCTCCTGGAGCCGTACGGTATCCGTGAACTGGTCCAGTCAGGCTCAGTGGCCCTCGGTCGCGGCACGCGCGCGATCACGGACCGCAGCCGCTATGACAAGACCCCCAAGTCCGAGCGCGCCTGACGCGCGAACGTCCTACACCTGAGGAGAAAGAGCTTCACATGGCAGCAACGATGTTCTACGACGACGACGCCGACCTCTCGATCATCCAGAACCGGTCGGTCGCCGTCATCGGCTACGGTTCGCAGGGCCACGCGCACGCGCTGAGCCTTCGAGACTCCGGGGTCGACGTGCGCGTGGGTCTCAAGGAGGGCTCACCGTCGCGCGCCAAGGCGGAGGCCGAGGGCCTTCGGGTCCTGTCAGTGGCCGACGCGGTCGAAGAGGCCGACCTCATCATGATCCTGGCTCCTGACCAGGTTCAGCGGAAGCTGTACGCCGAGGAGATCGCGCCGCACCTCGTGGCGGGCGACGCGCTGTTCTTCGCCCACGGGTTCAACATCCGCTTCGGCTACGTCACCCCTCCGGAGGGGGTCGACGTGTGCATGGTCGCCCCGAAGGGTCCGGGGCATCTGGTCCGTCGTGAGTACGCGGCCGGCCGGGGTGTCCCCGTCATCGTGGCCGTCGAGGAGGACGCCACGGGCAACGCCTGGCCGCTCACTCTCTCGTACGCGAAGGGGATCGGCGGACTGCGCGCCGGAGGCATCAAGACGACGTTCACCGAAGAGACCGAGACAGATCTGTTCGGCGAGCAGGCCGTGCTCTGCGGCGGGGCGACGGCCCTCGTACAGGCGGGCTTCGAGACGCTCACCGAGGCGGGCTACCAGCCGGAGGTCGCGTACTTCGAGTGCCTCCACGAGCTCAAGCTCATCGTCGACCTCATGTACGAGGGCGGCATCGCGAAGATGCGCTGGAGCATCTCGGACACGGCGGAGTTCGGCGACTATGTCTCGGGTCCGCGGATCATCGACGCCTCAGTGAAGGCTCGCATGAAGGACGTCCTGACGGACATCCAGAGCGGAGCCTTCGCCAAGCACTTCATCGACGACCAGGATGCGGGCGCCCCCGAGTTCAAGGCGTTCCGCGCGGCCGCCGAGGCGCACCCGATCGAGGCCACCGGCCTCGGTCTGCGCAAGCTCATGAGCTGGGTGAAGACGTCCGACGACGACTACACGGAAGGCACCGCCGCGCGCTGAAGCCTCACGCGCAGACGCCCGGTCCCTTGGTGGGGCCGGGCGTTCGTGCGTCCTCGTCCGTTCAGCTGACGGTCTTGTGATACCCCATTGGGTATATATACTTGGCGCACCTACATACCCCTAAGGGGTATCACTGACCGGACCGCTAGGAGGCCAGATGCTGCTCGAACGTATCTATGACGAAGATCTGGCGCAGGCCAGCTACGTCATCGGCTGCCAGGCCAAGGGAGAGGCGATCGTCGTCGACCCGCGGCGCGACCTCACCCCGTACCTCGACCTTGCCGCGCGCAAGGGCATGCGGATCGTTGCAGTGACCGAGACCCACATCCACGCCGACTACCTGTCGGGCAGCCTGAGCTGGCGGCTGCCACGGGGGCCACGGTGTACGTCTCCGCCGAGGGCGGGGAGGACTGGCAGTACGAGTTCGAGGCCGAGCGACTCCGTCACGGGGATGCGCTCACCATCGGCAACCTCACCATCGAGGCCAGGCACACGCCGGGGCACACGCCTGAGCACCTGTCCTTCCTCGTGACGGACGGGGCCTTCAGCGACAGGCCCGGGTACCTCCTCTCGGGTGACTTCGTCTTCGTCGGCGACCTGGGTCGACCGGATCTTCTCGACGAGGCGGCGGGTGGGGTCGACACGAGGTTCGCGGGGGCGCACCAGCTCTTCGAGAGTCTCCGCGACGAGTTCGTGACCCTTCCCGACTACGTCCAGGTCCTGCCCGCCCACGGCGCCGGCAGCGCGTGCGGGAAGGCGCTCGGTGCCATCGCCTCGACGACCGTCGGCTATGAGCGCGAGAACGCCTGGTGGGCCGGCTACCTGCGCGACCAGGACGAGGAGGGCTTCGTTCGTGCGCTGCTCGACGGGCAGCCCGACGCCCACGCGTACTTCGCGCGCATGAAGCGGCAGAACAGGGTGGGCCCGGCGGTGATGGGTGAGCCGTCGGACCTCGTCGAGCTCGACTCCGAGACCCTCGCCGAGCGGCTCGCCGCCGACGAGGTGATCTTCGTCGACACCCGGCACAACTCGGAGGTGCACGCGGGTACGGTCGCTCGCTCCCTCAACGTCCCGGGCGTCGAGAAGGCGGCCAGCTACGGCGCGTGGGTGTACGACCCGGAGCGGGAGCACCGCCCGCTCGTCGTGCTCGCGCCGAACGAGGCGACGGCCCGCGAGTTCCGCGACCATGTCGTTCGGGTCGGGATCGACACCGTGATCGGCTTCACGACGACCATCGACGGCTTGCCGCTCGAGGTGCCCGCCGTGATCGGCCCGGAGCAGCTCGAGAGCACCGAGCGCGCCGTCCTGCTCGACGTGCGCAACCGTACGGAGCACGAGTCGGGCCACATCCCCGGAGCGGTCCAGCTGAGTGGCGGGCGCGTGATGTGGCGCCTGGATGGGCTGCCCGCCTCCGGAACGATCGTGACGTACTGTCAGAGCGGAGTGCGCAACAGCGTTGCCTCGAGTGCGCTGCGCCGCGCAGGGTACGACGTCGTGGAGCTCGACGGCAGCTACGCCGCGTGGCTCGAGTACGAGTCCTCAAAGGAGCTGAACGTTGCCTGACATCACTGTTCACGAGGCCTTCGAGCGCCTCCAGGTCGCCCAGGTCGTCGACGTGCGCGAGGACCACGAGGTGGCGCAGGGACGCATCCCGGGATGCGTGCACATCCCTCTGGGCCGGCTCGGCGAGAGGCTGGGTGAGCTGGACCGGCACCGTCCTGTGGTGGCCGTCTGCCGGAGCGGCAACCGCAGCGGCGTCGCCACGCAGCTGCTCACTGCGGCCGGCTACTCCTGTGACAACATGGCGGGCGGGATGCTCGCCTGGCAGTCCGCCGGTCTGCCGACGGTCTGAGCGGCATGGCGATCACTCTTCCGTTGGTGCTCACGCTCGTCCTCTCGATCCTCATCGGGGTGAGCCTCGGGCTGCTCGGAGGTGGCGGGTCCATCCTCACGGTCCCGATCCTCACGTACGTGCTGGGCATGGACCCGAGTCACGCCATCACGTCGTCGTTGTTCGTCGTCGGGGTCACTGCGCTCGTCGGCATGCTTCGGCATGCCGGGGCCGGTCGCATCAAC
>DAIEHO010000291.1 GCA_027353565.1 Propionibacteriaceae bacterium | reverse complement strand
ACCCGATCGTCAGCGCCATGAGGCCGAGCGTCACGGGAAGGGCCAAGGCCAGGGTCGTGCTCGAACGGCCGTCGCCGTGGACGAGGGCCTGCAGCAGCGTCCACTCCGCTGCGAACCCGCTCGTGACCGGGAGCGCCGCCGCGCCCATGGCCGCGATCCCGAAGGCCCAGGCGGTCACGGGATGGGAGCGGACGAGTCCGCCGAGCCGGTCGAGGTCCCGCTCACCGGTCGCTCGGAGGATCGTCCCGGCGCCGAGGAACAGCACGGTCTTGAAGGCCGCATGGCTCACGACCAGCATCACCGCGGCGACGAGGGCGACAACAGCCACAGCGTTCTGTCCGGCGCTCGACAGCAGCATCCCGACGCCGACGGCGGTGACGGCAAGGCCGACGTTCTCCGTCGTCGAGTACGCGAGGAGCCGCTTGAGGTCGCTCGTGACGCTGGCCTGCAGGATCCCGTAGGCGCCGGAGACCACGCCGAGGGCGAGCACGAGGATCGCGAAGGGCCGAGAGACGTCCGGCAACCAGGTGCTGGTGAGCAGGATGATCCCGTACACGCCGAGTTTCACCATCGCGGCACTCATCACGGCGGAGACGTGGCTGGGCGCCTCGGGGTGAGCGCGTGGCAGCCAGACATGGAGCGGTACGAGCCCGGCCTTGGTCGCGAACCCGACGAGCAGCAGGAGGAACGCCGCGATCCCTGTCGGACCGGTGATGTGCGTGGCGGCGATCTGGGTGAACGTCGTGCTGTGCGCCCTGCTGGCCAGGAGGGCGAAGCCGGTCGCCAGGCTGACGAAGCTGAGGTGCGTCATCACCGCGTACCAGACGGCAGCGGACCTGACGGCAGGGCGGGGCGCATGGTCCGCGAGCAGCAGCACCGTCGACGCGATCGCCATCGTCTCCCACCCGAGCAGGAACGAGACGACGTCGCCCGCTGAGGCGACCAGCAGCATGCCGAGGAGGAAGACGGCGAAGGCTGACCAGCCGGTACGAGACGCGGCCGGGCCGTGGGCGTACCCGATCCCGTACACCGCGGCGACCGCGCCGACTGCGCCGATGACCAGGCAGAAGACGCCACCCAACGGTGTGGGGGAGAGGAGCAACGGGTCGAGGCCGAGGTGTCCCGGGATCGAGATCGGGATGACGAGCACGGCCGTCGGGACGGAGGTCATCGCGGCGATGCCTGTGAAGATGCCCGCGATCCCTATTCCCATGCTGGTGCCGCCGGACGCGAGCGAGCGGTAGCGAGGGGGTGTCACGAATGCGAGGAGCACCGCGAGGGCCGTGAGCGTCAGGACGGTGACAAGCCCGCCGACCGCTGTCATCGGCCGGTCACACGTCGTAGGGCCTCGACGATGGCCTCGGGGTGCGGCGGGCACCCCGGCACCTCGAGGTCGACGTCGACGAAGTCGGACACGGAGCCGGCGACGCCGTAGGCACCGGCGAACAGTCCGCAGTTGTGTGCGCAGTCGCCGATCGCCACGACGAGCCGCGGCCGGGGCGTTGCTTCGAGCGTACGGAGGAGGGGCTCGACCATGTTGTGCGTGACGACACCGGTGACGGCCAGCACGTCGGCGTGCCGAGGGCTGGCGACCAGCCGCGCCCCGTACCGCTCCACGTCGTACACGCTGCCGAACGCAGCGCCGAGCTCGATCTCGCAGCCGTTGCACGAGCCTGTGTCCACGTGGCGTACCTGGACGCTGCCGCGCAGTGCCCTGGGGATGGCGCTCGTAGGGTCAGCGGCCGGTACCGGCGGTGCGGGTTCGGCGAAGCGCCCCGTACGTGCGATGAGCTTGAGCAGGCGCAGCGGGTTCACACGTCACCCGACTCGTCCAGCTCCCGCAGGAGCTCGTCTCGTGAGCCAGCGAGCTGGCGGAGGAGGACACGGCCTGCGGTGAGGAGCTGACGCACGTCGTCCACGAGCAGCGAGTAGACGACCTCACCGCCCTCCCGACGCTGCCGTACGAGTCCAGTGCGACGGAGCACGGCGAGCTGCTGGCTGAGGGCGCTGGGCTCGATGGCGATGTCCGCGAGGAGCTCGTGGACCGCGTGGTCCTTCTCGCTGAGGAGCTCGAGGACACGGATCCGAACGGGGTGGCCGAGGGTGCGGAACAGCTCGGCCTTGGCCTCGTACAGCGGAACGGTCACGCGCATCCTTCTGGACTCGCACAGTTGCGGACATGAAAACTCTCGCAACTATACGCCGGAAGGTCGAGGCTACGTGACGATCTTGAGTCCGCTGGTCTGCGCGGCGGCGTCGATCCCCATGCCGTTGGTCAGATGGGTGAAGCCCACGGCCTTCATCGCGGTGATGGCCTGGGCTGCGCGGTTGCCCGAGTGGCAGTAGACGAAGTACGGGACGGCCCTGTCCAGCTTGGCGATCTTCGCCGAGAAGGTGGACGCCTCGACATCGATGTTGATCGCACCCTCCAGATGGCCGGCGGCGAACTCGGCCGGCGTACGAACGTCGAGCACGACCGTTCCCTGCGCGAGCGCGGCGCTGCTGCATCCGACCAGTGCCGCCGTCGTCCCGATCATGAGCCCCATGAGGGACCG
>DAIEHO010000286.1 GCA_027353565.1 Propionibacteriaceae bacterium | reverse complement strand
TCACCCGGGCGAAATGCCATGTCACCGCGTGGTGGGCACGTACCGACCGCACCGCCGAGGCCCCGCTCCACCGGGTGCTGTTCCGCGCGCCGGGGCCACAGGTGCCACCGCGTGTGGAGGTGCGCGCCGACCTGGACCCCGCCGGAAGGCTGGCCAGCGGCGACATCCTCGTCGAAGAGATGGTCGCGCGTGGCCGACCCTCCCCGTCCCGTCCCCCCCGGACGGTCGGCACCGTCGACCTGCAACGACTCACCCGCGTCGTGGACACCGGGTGGCGCCGCACGTCGTACTCGGCGATCACGGCCTCGGCGCACGGCATCTTCTCCGCCGAGAGCCCGCTGCTGGTCGACGAGCCGCCCACCGCGGCGGACCTGTCGCCGGAGGACCAGGGAGACGCGACCTTGCCTGTGCTCAGCGCCGGGCCCCAGGATCCGGCCCTGGACGCGCTGTCGCCGATGGCTCTGCTGCCCGGAGGGGTCGCGTTCGGAAGCCTCGTGCACGTCGTCTTCGAGTCCTTCGACCCGCACTCCCCGTCACCGGACGACGACCTCGCGAGGATCGTCGCCAGAGAAGCGGCACGCCTGCCGGTCCCCGGCGTCACGGACCGAGAGCTCGTGGCCGCACTGCTCCCGGTGCTCGCCACCCCCCTCGGCCCCCTCGCTGACCAGCTGACGCTGAGCGACATCCCAGCCAGCGACCGTCTGGCCGAGCTCGACTTCGAGATGCCTCTGGGCAACGGGAGCGCGGGCGCGACCGTACAGCTCGTCGCCGACACACTCGACGCGTGGCTGCCGGACGATGATCTGTTGCGCGACTATGGGGAACGCCTCAGGCGCGCCCCGGTGGACCAGGCCGCGTTGCGCGGCTACCTCACGGGGAGCATCGACGTGGCGATCCGCATAGGCGGTCGCTACCTGGTCATCGACTACAAGACCAACCGGCTCGGCCCACCCGGAAGCCCGATCGTGCTGCGCAGCTACACCCCGGCGGCGATGGCCGAGGCGATGATGGAGGCGCACTACCCGCTGCAGGCGCTCCTGTACGCCGTCGCACTGCACCGGTTCCTGCGCTGGCGCCAGCCGTCGTACGACCCGGATGTGCACCTGGGCGGGATGCTCTACCTGTTCGTACGCGGCATGGCAGGGGCGGACACACCTGTCGTGGGCGGCATGCCCTGCGGCGTGTTCTCGTGGCGGCCGCCGACCGGTCTCGTCGTTGCTCTGTCCGACCTCCTGGCGGGTGTGCGGTGACTCTCGGTCCGTACGTGTCGATCGCCGCCACCGGGCTCCTGGTGCCGTTCGCGCAGGCAGGCGTTCTCGACGTCGCCGACGTGCAGGTCGCCCGGAGGGTCGCCTTCCTGTACGGCGAGGGGTCGGAGGTCGCGGTCCTGGGCCTGGCCCTCGCGGTGCGGGCGCTCCGACTCGGTGCCGTGTGCGTCGTCGTCGAGTCGCTCGCCGAGGACGTCCTGGCCACCCTCGAGGAGGCGCCCACGGAGCCACTCCCCTGGCCCGGGCCCGCCGAGTGGGAGACGGTGCTGGCCACGAGCTCGCTGGTCACGGCCGGCCCGGACGAGGCGGGAACCCGGCCACTGCGCTGGGTCGGCGGTCGGCTCTACCTCGAGCGCTACTGGGCGGACCAGGAGCTGGTCCGTACGGAGCTGCTGCGCCGCGGCACCCGTCCGCCGCCGGTCGTCGACGACGCCCGCGTCGAGCGGCTCGCCGACGAGCTGTCGGTCGACGACGCCCTGCCACCGGGCGAGCCGAACCTCCAGCGGCTGGCCGCCGTGACAGTCGCGAAGTCGTGGCTCACCGTGCTGGCGGGAGGCCCCGGCACAGGCAAGACGACCACGGTCGCGCGAGCACTGGCGCTGGTCGCGGCCGAGCTAGGACGGCCTCCTGTCGTTGCGTTGGCGGCGCCTTCGGGACGTGCGGCCGCCCGGCTGCAGGAGTCCGTACGGCAGGTGGTGGCGGAGCTCCCGGTCGGCGACGGTGATCGCGAGGCGATCATGGGCGCCAAGGCCTCCACGCTCCACAGGCTCCTGGGGTGGCAGCCTGGCCGCCGCTACCTCCACACCGCCGAGAACCCTCTTCCGGCCGACGTCGTCGTTGTCGACGAGCTGTCGATGGTGCCGTTGACGATGATGGCGCGACTGCTTCCGGCGGTACGCAGCGACGCTCGCCTCGTGCTCGTCGGAGACCCGGAGCAGCTTGCCCCTGTCGAGGCCGGCGCAGTCCTGGCCGACATCGCAGCAGCCGTCGAAGACCCCCCGCCTGCCGCGGCTCCTCTGCCGCTGCCGTTGGTACGGCTGAAGCACACGTGGCGGTACGAAGGTGCGATCGAGCGGCTCGCGCAGGCGATCCGCGACGGGCAGGTCGACGCGGCGATGGCCGTCCTGCTAGGCCCCGACCCAGCGGTACGGATGGTGGTCCTCGACGATGCCGGCCACGTGTCCGCTCCGCAGCTCGCCCGTACGCGCGGGGCTGCGGTCGACGCCGGAACGCGGGCCGTCGACGCGGCGCGCGACGGAGATGTCGCAGGCGCCCTGGCTGCGCTGTCATGCCATCGGCTTCTCTGTGCGCACCGCACCGGCCCCTACGGGGCGGCGGCATGGGGCCGTCAGGTCGGCCTGTGGCTGGGCCAGCAGATCCCGGGCTACGGGGCCGGCGGCGAGTGGTACATCGGGCGGCCCCTCCTGGTGACCCGCAACGACCCGGACATCGGGGTGTCGAACGGCGACGCCGGCATCATCGTCGCCACACCCCAGGGCCCTCGGGCGGCGTTCGGCACGATCCCGCCGCTGATGCTCGCGCCGGCCCAGCTCGAGGACGTGTCCACCCTGCACGCCATGACCGTCCACAAGGCCCAAGGCAGCCAGTTCGAGGCCGTCACGATCGTGCTCCCAATGCTCCCGTCGCCGCTCCTGACGCGGGAGCTGTTGTACACGGCCGTCACGCGGGCGAGCGAGCAGGTCACGCTCATCGCGCACCCTGACGCTGTGCGTCAGGCGATCACGGCGCGCGCGCTGCGCGCCTCGGGCCTGCGGTCACGCCTGTACGCCCCGACGACACCCGCTGCCGCCGGCGACTGATCGGGTCAGACCGCCGTGTTCTCCAGCCAGTGCCGGATCAGGCGGAAGGCGATGGATGCCTCGCCGGGAAGGATGACCGAGCCCGCGGTCACCGCGGCGAGCAGCTCGTCCCGCGAGTACCACCCGCCCGACACGATCTCCTCGCCGTCCACTGTGATCTCCGTCGTGACCGCGCGGGCGCGGAAGCCCAGCATGATCGAGCGCGGGAACGGCCAGGGCTGACTGCCGAAGTAGGTGATGTCGTCGACGCGGAGGCCCGACTCCTCGAACACCTCGCGATGTACGGCCTGCTCGAGCGACTCGCCGCCCTCGACGAACCCGGCGAGCACGGAGTGCCGGCCTGTTGCCCAGACGCCCTGCCGTGCGAGCAGGATCCTGTCCTCGGGGTCGATGATCGCGACGATGATCGCCGGGTCGGTCCGGGGGAAGCGGTCCCTCTCGCAGGAGGGACACCACCGCGCCGTACCCCCGTTCGCGACCTGGGTCGGCGTGCCGCAGGTCGGGCAGTACGTCTCCGCGCGATGCCACGCGGCCAGTGAGGCGGCCATCGCCACGAGCTCGGCCTCCGCCACCGGAAGCAGGGGTCCTGCCTCGCGCAACGTGTATCCCGTAGCCACCTCTGCGACCGGCGACGCGAAGACGACGCGGTCACCGTCATGCCCGAGGAGCCAGTGCCGCTCCGGGTCGTAGTCGCCCTCCGCGTCGACCGTGAGGAGCCGTGCGGTCGGAACCGACTCGGCGGCGCTGGGGCGGCGACCCAGCACAACGTCGGTGGACAGTCCCCATGGATCTGGGACGTCGACCCCCGACATCGCCATGCGGCCCCTGTCATCGATGCCGAGCACCACGGCGCCGGGCCACAGCCTCGCCACCGCCCCGGGATCCCGACGGATCCCATCGAGTCGGTCGATCACGCTCTCGTCAGTCCAGTTGGCCACACCGAGTGCCTACAGGAAGTCGGGGACCTCGGCAACTGCGGGTCACCGGCCGAGACCGGCCACCAGCGCCTCGATGGCTGTGCGGCCGGGCAGGTCCTCGACGACGTCGAGACGGTCGTCGCGGACGTGGTAGAAGCCCGCGGCCACACGTTCCACCTCCAGACCGTTGAGCTCCGCCCACGCCAGCCGGTACAGCGCGAGCTGCAACGGGTCCGGGGGTGACGACCCCGTCTTCCAGTCGACGACCAACGCGTCGTAGCCGCCAGGGGTGACGGGGCTCGGGCCGTACGCGGCGTCGATCCGGCCACGGACGACCTCCGTGCCGACGAGCAGCGAGAACGGGAACTCGCACACCGCCGGCAGGACCTCGCCGAAGCGCCCCTCGGCGAACGCACGGCACATCTCCCGCAGCTCGGCGTCGGGGGTGTCGTCCTCCACCTCGCGCAGCTCGTCGGGGTCGATGAGCTGTGCGGAGGCGAAATGTCGCAGCACCCACTCGTGGAACCGCGTGCCGAACCTGCCGGACGGTGACGGTGGCCTGGGCATCGGTCGAGCCAACCGGGCCGCCAGGTCGTCGGGGGCGGACACCCCCTGCATCACCTGTGTCGCGGTCAGCGACTCGGGAAGCTGCACGTCGACGACACGTGTCCGCTGGCGTCGCGACTCGGCGAGAAGGGCCGTCATGTCGGAGTCCCACAGGGCCAGCCGCGAGATGACCTCGTCAGGCGCCGCAGCGACGAGCGCCGAGACCTCGGAGCGCGCCGCGTCGGTCTTACCGGACCCGTGGCGCAACCGGTCCACCATGGCCGCCGCCGCGCGCCGCCTCGTCGCCTGGTCGGGATCGGCCGGAGCGGGCCACGGCACCGCCCGCGTCGCGACGCTCAGCGGGTTGGTGTCGTGCTCGTACGCGGGCGTCGGGTCGCCGCCCAGCGTGAGGAAGTACGGGCTGGGCGCCCGGCGACGGACATCTCCGGCCCGCCACGCGTGTGTGGAGGCCACGAGAAGTCGCCGGGCCCGAGTGACCGCCACGTACGCGAGCCGGTCCTCCGATC
>DAIEHO010000275.1 GCA_027353565.1 Propionibacteriaceae bacterium | reverse complement strand
CAACCTCGTCACGAAGCGCGCGACCTGCGAAGAGGGCGCCTCGATGGAGTGGGTCGACGGCAACATCGGCTCCAAGGTGACGATGAAGTACCCGGCGGTCTGGCTGTTGGGGGAGCACGCGCGCGGAGAGACTCTGTCGATCGCCTTCGCCGGCGAGGGACAGCATCAGGACACCGGTTCCAAGATGGTCCACGCCGCCCCGTACACCTCGAGCTCCATCATCTCGAAGTCGGTCTCGCGCGGCGGTGGCCGCACGTCCTACCGCGGCCTCATCCAGGTCGACCCGAACGCGCACCACTCCGCGTGCACCGTGAAGTGCGACGCGCTGCTGGTCGACACGATCAGCCGCTCGGACACCTACCCGTACGTGGACGTCCGCACCGACGACGTCTCCATGGCGCACGAGGCCACGGTGTCGAAGGTCTCGGACGACCAGCTCTTCTACCTCATGAGCCGCGGCATGGGCGAGGACGAGGCGATGGCGATGATCGTGCGCGGCTTCGTCGAGCCGATCGCACGCGAGCTGCCCATGGAGTACGCACTCGAGCTGAACCGGCTCATCGAGCTTCAGATGGAAGGAGCGGTCGGCTGATGACGGCGACCATCGACAAGACGGACGGGTCTGCCCGGAACCTGCAGGAGGCGGTCGAAACCGTCGAGTCGCACCTGCACCCGCGGCCGTCCTGGGTCGTCGCCGACCACCCCATGCCGACCGGTCGCGAGGAGATCTGGCGGTTCACCCCCGTGAAGCGGATCCAGGGCCTCCTCGACGGGACACCCAGCGACGCGCACCTGGTGTGGGAGGAGACCCTTCCCGCCGGGGTGACCAGCCGTGCGATCACCGAGATCGAGGCCCGAGGGATCTCGGCCGAGGAGCCGGTCGACCGGGTGTCCGCGCTTGCCGCCGAGCTGTCACCAGGTGCCCGGCTCATCGATGTGCCCGCCGAGGCGGAGCTCGCCGACCCAGTGAGCATCGTCCTTCGTGGTCAGCGCGAGCTGGTCTGGGGTCACATCGTCGTCCGCGTCGGTGCCCACGCCCGTGCCACGGTCGTCGTGCGCCATGAGGGCAGCGCGACGTACGGGGCGAAGCTCGACCTCGTCGCCGGTGACGGCGCTGTCGTCAACTTCGTGACGATCCAGGACTGGGCTGACGACACCGTCCACGGCGGCCAGACGTCGGTGCTCGTCGGGCGCGATGCCGAGGTCCGTACGGTCACCGTCAGCCTCGGCGGATCGCTCGTTCGGCTCACGGAGACCTCGCGGTTCGCCGGTCCCGGTGGCTCGCTCGAGCAGTTCGGTCTGTACTTCGTCGACGCGGGCCAGCACATCGAGCACCGCCTGTTCGTCGACCACAACGCGCCTCAGACGCACAGCAAGGTCGACTACCGCGGCGCGCTGCAGGGCAAGGGCGCTCACTCCGTGTGGGTCGGTGACGTGCTGATCCGCAAGGTCGCCGAGCAGATCTCCACCTACGAGGCGAACAAGAACCTCGTGCTCACCGATGGCTGCCGCGCGGACTCGGTGCCGAACCTCGAGATCCAGACCGGCCAGATCGAAGGCGCGGGTCACTCGTCGACAACGGGTCGTTTCGACGACGAGCAGCTGTTCTACCTGCAGAGTCGTGGTATCGACGCCCGAGAAGCGAAGCGCCTCGTCGTCCACGGCTTCTTCGCCACGATCATCGCCAAGATCGGCGTCCCAGAGCTCGAGGGACGGCTCATGACCGCGATCGAGGCGGAGCTCGCGAAGTCGGTCTCCGCATGACGTTCGCTCGCGCCTGCGCCGCAGCCGAGGTGGCGCTCGGCACCGCCCGTGCCACGATCGTCGACGGGGTGCCTGTGGCCGTGGTCTCCACCGACCAGGGGTGGTTCGCCATCTCCGACGAGTGCAGCCACGCCGAGGTCCCGCTGTCGGACGGTGACGTCGACGACTGCCACATCGAGTGCTACATGCACGGGTCGAGGTTCGACCTGCGCACCGGATTCCCTGACCAGCTGCCGGCCACCATGCCGGTCCCGATCTACCCCATCACCATCGATGGCGACGACGTGCTCGTCGATGTCGCCAACCCGATCCACGCCGAGGAGAACTAACGCAATGGCACTCAACCAAGGGCTCGTCGTCAGCGGCCTTCATGTCACCGTCGAGACCGAGGCGGGCACCAAGGAGATCCTCAAGGGGGTCGACCTGACCGTACGCCCGGGCGAGATCCACGCGATCATGGGCCCGAACGGGTCGGGCAAGTCGACGCTCGCGTACTCGATCGCGGGCCACCCCAAGTACACGATCACCTCGGGCTCCGTCACGCTCGACGGCGTCGAGCTCACCACGCTCAGCGTCGATGCGCGGGCCCGTGCCGGCATGTTCCTCGCCATGCAGTACCCGGTCGAGGTCCCCGGCGTGTCCGTCGCGAACTTCCTGCGAACGGCGAAGACCGCGCTCACCGGTGAGGCTCCCAAGGTCCGTACCTGGATCAAGGAGGTCAACGAGTCGCTCGCACGCCTCGACCTCGAGCACGAGTTCAGCGCGCGCAGCGTCAACGAGGGGTTCTCCGGTGGCGAGAAGAAGCGCCACGAGATCGTCCAGCTCGAGCTGCTCAACCCGAAGTTCGCCGTGCTCGACGAGACCGACTCGGGCCTCGACATCGATGCGCTGCGCATCGTGAGCGAGGGCGTCAACCGATATGCGTCGCAGGGGGACCGCGGCGTGCTGCTCATCACGCACTACACGCGGATCCTGCGCTACATCAACCCCGACTTCGTCCACGTCTTCGTCGACGGCCACATCGTCGAGGAGGGCGGCCGCGAGCTGGCCGACGAGCTCGAGGCGAGCGGCTACGAGAAGTACACCAAGGTGGCGACGGGCAAGTGAGCGACCTGTACGACGTCGAGGCGGTGCGCCGGGAGTTCCCGATCCTCGCGCGCCAGATCGGCGCGTACCCGCTGACATACCTCGACTCCGCCAACACCAGCCAGAAGCCGCAGGCGGTCGTGGACGCGATCGCCGACCACTACCTGTCGCACAACGCGAACGTGGCCCGTGCGATGCACGTTCTCGGCGCCGAGGCGACGGCGGCCTTCGAGGGCGCCCGGACTGCGGTCGCCGACTTCATCGGCGCGTCGCGTTCGGAAGAGGTCGTGTTCACGAAGAACGCGTCCGAGGCCCTGAACCTCGCCGCCCACACCCTGGGCTCAAGGCTCGGCCCCGGTGACGAGGTCGTGGTCTCCGTGATGGAGCACCACTCCAACATCGTCCCGTGGCAGCTCGCGTGCGAGCGGACCGGCGCCACGCTGCGCTGGTTCGACATCACCGACGAAGGTCGGCTCGACATCGAGGGCGCTGTACGGGACGGGCTGATCAACTCCCGGACGAAGGTCGTCTCGCTGACGTGGGTGAGCAACGTCCTGGGTACGGTCAACCCCGTTGCGCAGGTCGCGGCCATGGCGCACTCCGTGGGCGCGGTGATGGTCGTCGACGGGTCCCAAGGGGTTCCGCAGCTGCCCACCGACGTCGCCGACCTCGGCTGCGACATGCTCGCGTTCACCGGGCACAAGATCTGCGGTCCGACCGGCATCGGCGTGCTGTGGGGCTCGTACGACCTTCTCGAGTCGCTGCCTCCCTTCCTCGGTGGGGGCGAGATGATCGAGGTGGTGCGGATGACCGGGTCCACGTACGCGCCGCCCCCGTACCGTTTCGAGGCAGGCACACAGCCCATCGCTCAGGCAGTCGGGCTGCATGCGGCCATCCGGTACGTGTCCGCGCTCGGCATGGACCAGATCGCTGCGCACGAGCACGACCTGACGGCTTACGCACTGGAAGGGATGTCCCACGTGCGGGGTCTGCGCATCCTGGGGCCGACGGAAGCGGTCGACCGTGGGGGAGCGATCTCGTTCACGCTCGACGGTGTCCACCCGCACGACGTCATGCAGCTGCTCGACTCGCGCGGCGTCGCGATCCGTGGTGGGCATCACTGCGCGCGGCCGCTGCACGACAGGCTGGGCGTGCAGTCCAGCTGCCGCGCCTCTGTCTACCTGTACACGACACACGACGAGATCGACCGGCTCGTCGAGGCGCTCGACTACACGGGGGCGTTCTTCTCCGGGCGGCTGGCGACCACGGGAGGCGTGCGATGAGCGTCGAGCAGCTGTACCAGGAGATCATCCTCGACCACTACCGCGTGAAGCGGAACGCGGGCCTGCGTGACCCGTACGACGTGGAAGTCCACCACGTCAACCCATCCTGCGGCGACGAGCTGACCCTGAGGGTCGACGTCGTCGACGGCACGATCAGCGACGTCTCGTACGACGCGCAGGGCTGCTCGATCTCGCAGGCGTCGACGTCCGTGATGAGCGACCTCGTGATCGGCGGGTCGTCGGAGCATGCGCTCGAGCTGTTCGACGGCTTCCAGAGAATGATCCAGGGACAGGGGAAGGTCTCGCTCGACGAGGAGACGTACGGTGACGCCGTAGCCTTCGAGGGCGTCGCCCAGTTCCCCGCCAGAGTCAAGTGCGCGATGCTCGGTTGGTCCGCGATGCGCGATGCGCTGCTGCGGGTCCAGGCGGGCGTGAAGGAGGAGTCATGACCGAACCGGAGACGAGGCCGTCGGACCTCGTGAAGGACCCGCTGCCCGGCGCCGCACCGGAGACCCGGACGACCGTCGACGACGTCACCGAGGCGATGAAGGACGTCGTGGACCCCGAGCTCATGGTCAACGTCGTCGACCTGGGCCTCGTGTACGGGATCCACCTGGACGACGACCTCAACGCCACGATCGACATGACGCTGACGTCGCCGACCTGCCCGCTCACCGATCGTCTCGAGTACGACACGGAGCTCGCTCTCGAGGGCCTCGTGAAGTCCGTCACGATCAACTGGGTGTGGCTGCCGCCGTGGACGCTGGAGGCGATCACGCCCGAGGGCATCGACCAGCTCCGGTCTGTCGGCTACAACGTCTGAGGTCTGAGCCTGGAACAGCCGGACGCCTCCTGCGGTCTAGGCTGCCTCAGGCGGCCTGCGCGGGCGCCCTGAGGCTTGGCACGTGCGAGAGGGGAAGTGGTGGGTTTCACCGTCCCCGCGACGCAGGTGGCGATCATGTTCGGCCTGATGGCGGTCGGCTGGGTCTCGTACCGTGCCAGGTGGCTCGGCACGCCGGCCCTCCAGGGCCTGACGAACCTGCTTCTCTTCCTCGTCGCTCCGGCCGTCACGATCCAGGCGTTCCAGCGGCCGTTCGACGCCGGCAGGCTGCGGACGATCGGGATCGTCTTCGTGATCGACCTCGTCGCGTTCGCGCTCACGATCGCGGTGGCCCGAGTCCTCATGAACCGGCGGCTCGTACCGGACACGGCGATGCGCAAGGCTCTGCAGTTCGGGACGGTGTACTCGAACGCCGGCTTCATCGGCATCCCGCTCACCCAGGCGCTCCTGGGCAGTGACGGCGTCTTCTATGCCGTCACGTACGTGGCGGCGTACACCGTGTACGTGTGGACGCACGGCATCTCGCTGTTCGGCCACGAGCACGTACGAGCGTCGATGAAGGTGAGACGCGTCCTTCTCAATCCCGGGATCATCTCGATCCTCATCGCGCTGCCCCTGTACGTCCTGTCCGTTCACATCCCGTCGCCGGCGTCGGACGTCGTGGGCTACCTGGCGGCCATGAACACGCCGTTGAGCATGATCGTAGTCGGCGTGAACCTCGCCGCGTTCAGCCTCCGAACGATCTTCAGCGACAGGTTCGTCTGGCTCGGCGTCCTGGCGAGGAACGTTCTCGTACCGGCGATCTTCGTCCTCCTGCTCGGTCTGCTCCCCATCGACCCGGTCGCGCGCATGGCGATCCTCATCTCCATCGCCACCCCGGTGGGGGCGATGCTCGTGATCTTCAGCGTCCGGCATGACCAGGACACCCAGTTCGCGACCCGGTTGCTGTGCCTGTCCACCCTGCTGTGCGTCATCACGCTGCCGGTCACGCTCGTCGTCGCGGGCAGGCTCTGGTGAGCGGCAGGACTGTCGGAGCGCCACGGTAGGTTCGGCAACCGTGACGGTCACCCTGGCGCAGCTGCGGCGGTACGCAGTGGGCCGCACCCTGTTCCGGCCCACGACGTTGCCGCGGGCGATCGAGAAGCTGGGCTTCGTCCAGGCCGACCCGATCCGGCAGCCGGCTCGTGCGCAGGACCTCATCCTGCGGCACCGTGTCGCGGGCTACCGCGCCGGTGACCTCGAACGTCGCTACTCCAGGCTGGCCGTCGAGGAGGACGCGTTCGTCAACTACGGCTACCTGCCGCGCGGCACCTCAACGCTCATGCACCCGCGCGAGCCCAGGCGGGCGTGGGACCCGGCCACCGCCCTCAAGGCCGACGCGATCCTCGAGTTCGTACGAGCCCGTGGCACGGTCCATCCGCGGGAGGTGGAGGACCACTTCCAGCACGGGAGGGTCACGAACTGGTTCGGCGGCAGCTCGAACGCCAGCACCCAGCTGCTCGACGGCATGCACTACCGAGGGCTGCTCCGCGTGGCCTCCCGGGCTTCGGGCACCCGGACGTATGCGCTCGCCGACCGGCCGGAGGTCGCGGTCGACCCGGACGCGGCGTACGACATGCTGCTCGACGTGATCGTCGGCCTGTACGCGCCGCTGCCCCGACGGTCGTTGTTGCAGCTGTCGACCCTGCTGGGCTACGGGGCGCCCCAGTGGAAGAACCGACGTGCCGAAGCGCTCCGGCGTGCCGAGACCCGCTACGCCTGGTCGCGTATCGAGAACCTGGACTGGTGCTGGCCCGCCGACGAGGACCCCACGGGCACCCGGTGGGCCACGAAACCCGTCGTACGGCTGCTCGCTCCCTTCGACCCCATCGTGTGGGACCGGTACCGGTTCGAGAGGTTCTGGGGCTGGGAGTACAAGTTCGAGGCGTACACACCCGCCGCCAAACGCGTCCGCGGCTACTACTCCTTGCCCCTCCTGTGGCGCGACAAGGTGGTCGGCTGGGCCAACGTGTCGGTGGTCGCCGGTGCCCTCGTGGCAGACGTCGGGTACGCGTCGGGCCCGCCGGCCGACCCGGGATACCCCGCGGCGCTCGATGCCGAGCTCGCGGCGCTGGGCACGTTCCTGGGGCTGGACGACCTTCAGCCCACCGGGTCCGGCTGACTCTGGGCGACCTCGGTCGCCCGGGCGGAGAGCCGCCGCCCCACCTCGTACAGCCAGCCGGTCACCGGACGTGTCAGCCTTTGCCCGGGCGTCTCGACGAATCTGAAGCCGCAGTAGCTGAGGACGACCAGCACGACCGAAAGACCGAGGATCACCACCCAGTGGTGCACCGGTGACCAGTGGGCCGCCGCGCTCATACCCACCACGAACCGGAAGGTGAGCGTGAGCAGCAGGCCGTGGATGAGATACATGCTGTACGTGACCTCACCCAGCGTGCGCGAGGTGGCCGACGACAGCACCCCGAACACGTCGTTACCGGACGCGACAAGGGCGAACGCGACGAAGAGCAGCGACACCCCCATCGCCGAGTAGGCCGTCGTCGTGAACAGGACGGCCGCCAGCACGGCTGCGATGACGATGAGCCCCATGACGCGGCGCGTCGCGAGCGCGCGGAACCTGTCGTCGCGGACGAGCCACGCGGACACGATGCCGCCCACGAAGGGGAGCAGTCGCTCAGGAGCAAGCCCCCAGAACTCTGACACGAGCAGGACGGTGACCGACCCGAGGATGAGTGCCGGAGCGGGAACCTTCCGCCGCAGGAGCCATGCGAGTACGGGCAGCGAGAGGTAGAACCACCACTCGTAGGGCAGCGACCATGTCACCCCGGCCATGAGGATGCTGGTACTGCTCAGACCGTTGACGTCAGGCGCGCCGTTGATGGTGAAGCCGAACCAGTGGAGGAACTGGCCGACCAGGCCCGGCCACGCCACGAACCGGTGACGGCCCGTGACCTGCCACACCATGAGCCACAAGGCCGACACGGCCACGGCGTACATGGGGAACAGGCGCATGAAGCGCCCCACGTACAGACGGGTCCACTCGACCGGCTTGCCCTCGGAGCTGATGACCTTCGAGGTGAACAAGAACGCGGTGATCATGAAGAACAGGGCGACCGCACTGTCGCCGAACTGCCGGAACAGGCGCGAGGGCGGCGCCTCCCAGGTGCCGGTACGCAGATAGACGAACCAGATGACGCTGTGGTGCATGAAGACCGCGAAAGCGAGGAACCCCCGCAGACCGTCGATCGATGCGAACCGGCCGTTGCTCGGGGGTGCGCCGAAGATCCTCGTCAGGACGTGCGCGGTCAACCACGCCAGGGTCAGGGCGGTGACAGCCCACACCGGGCTGTACAGGCTGAGGTTCATCGTGCCCTATCGGGGGAGAGGCTGCTCCGCAGCAGGATAGGGGCTCGGCGAT
>DAIEHO010000274.1 GCA_027353565.1 Propionibacteriaceae bacterium | reverse complement strand
CACGATGCCACGCGCCGTGAGGTGGATCGTGCCGTGGCTGAAGGCGTCCTTGATCGGCATGCCGCCGGACATGACATCGCTCGGGACGACGACTTTGGTGTCGGGGGTGATCGTGCCAGAGTCGGTGAGCGCGGCCATCGTCAGGACCTTCTCGACCGAGCCGGGCTCGTACGCGTCAGTGATCGCCCTGTCTCCGAGGTTGGCGGCGAGAGCCGTACCCGGCGAGTTCGAGTCGAAGGAGGGGTAGTTCGCCAACGCGAGCAGCTCGCCCGTCTTGACGTTCATGACGATGGCGGTGCCCGAGACGGCCTTCGCCTGGTCGACGGTCTCCGCCAGCCGGTTCTCGACCATGTACTGCAGGCCCGCGTCCAGCG
Organism: Propionibacteriaceae bacterium; assembly: GCA_027353565.1. Taxonomy (GTDB): domain Bacteria; phylum Actinomycetota; class Actinomycetes; order Propionibacteriales; family Propionibacteriaceae; genus Fen-668. Next base: position 6,412 of record DAIEHO010000274.1, on the reverse strand, counting down.
TCAGTGTGTACGACACACCGTCCTGCGCGGGGACCAGGACGTTCTGGCCCGTCGGGATCTTCCCGTTCGGCGACGTCTCGTACATCTCGGACCCCTCGGTGCCCGCGAGCTCCGCGTTGTACGCGTACTCGAGGCCCCCGGCGCCGACCTGGCCCACGCCGGTGTCACTGTCGCGGACGAAGCCGAGCACGTTGGAGGCGAGCGTCCCGTTGGGATACGTACGGACCGCGGCGGTCTCGCGGTACAGGCCGACATAGCCGAGCGCCGAGAGCTTGTCGGAGATCTGAAGGTACGTGTAGGCCTGGACCTTCTTCGCGATGACCACGTACTTCGTGTTCGGCTTGGTGAGCATCGTCACGTACGCGGAGTGGTCGCCGCCCAGGTACTGCACGAGCACGTCGGCGATCGCGTTGGGCGCGCCGGAGGCCTTCTGCTTGTCCCTGAGGGTCATGGACCTGGCCAGCAGACCGTTGGTCGCGATCTGGGTGGGGTCCGCGACGATCGTCACCGCGGGCTGGCTGGACGCGAGCACCTCGCCGTACCTGTCGGTGATGGTCCCCCGGTTCGGCACGATCGTGCGCGAGACGCTCATGAGCGCCGCGGCCTTGGCAGCGTTCGATGCGCTGTCGAGGCCCTGGACGACGATGGCGCGGGCCGCCAGGAGCGTCGCGACGAGAACCAGGGCCACGAGGGCGGCCCGCAGCCGGCCCTTGGGCGACCCGACGGGCCACCGTCGCTCGGACAGCCGTCGCCTGTTCCGCGGCGACCCACTGCGCGTGGGCGGCAGCGAGCGTGCCGTACCCGCAGCGTGCGTGCGCGCGGACGGCACCGGCGGCCCCGCCGACGGGCGGCGTGCGGACGGTATCGCGCGGGGACGCTGCTGTCGATCGGTCACGGGTTGGTCCCCTGCGGTGTCGGGTTGCCGGATGGTGTCGGGTTGCCGGAAGGTGCCGGGTTGCCGGAAGGTGCCGGGGTCGGCGTGGCTGAGGTGGACGGAGCCTGCTGCGCCGACTGGTACGTGAGGTAAGGCACCTCGTTGCCCTTCACCGGCTTCTGGGCGCCGATGACGGTGCCCGTACGGACGTCGATGTAGACGGCGTACGGGTTCGGCACCATGCCCAGCGCCGTCGCCTCACGCGCGATCTCGGCGGGGGTCGCCTTCTGCTCCACCAGCGCCTGGAGCTGAGCCTGCTGGTACAGCAGCGCGGTCGCGTTGCCCTGCAGCTGACGCACCTGGAACGACTGCTCCTGCACCTTGGTCTGGAGCATCAGCAGGCCGACAAGGCCGGCGACGAGGACGCCGGCCAGGATGAGGATGAACGGCAGACGGCCGAGCTCACCCTGCCGCGCCGGTACGGGCCGCAGTGCTCCGGCGGTGGCCTCCGGAGCCTTCTGCCGCGGTTCTACGAGAGCGCTCACGCCGCCTCCTGGATCCGTTCGGCGGCCCGTAGCCGGGCCGACGCCGCGCGAGAGTTCACGGCGATCTCTGTCTCATCGGGTCGTTCGGCGCCGTGTGTCAGCAGGCGCAGATCAGGGCCGTACCCGGCAGGTACGAACGGCAGGTCGCGGGGAGCGCGCTCGGTCGAGGCCGTCCGCAGTGCGTCCTTGACGAGGCGGTCCTCGAGCGAGTGGTAGGCGAGGACGGCGATCCGCCCGTGCAGCGCCAGTGCGGCGATGGCCGCGGGAAGCACGCCCGCGAGGGAGTCGAGCTCGGCGTTGACGGCGATCCGGAGGGCCTGGAACGTGCGCTTGGCCGGGTGTCCCCCGGTTGCGCGCGCCGCGGCGGGGATGGCGTCGGCGATCGTGGCGACGAGCCGCGCCGACGTGGTGAAGGGTTGCTTGTCCCGCTCCGCCACGATGCGGCCGGCGATGCGGTCGGCGAAACGCTCCTCGCCGTACACACGGAGGATGCGGGCCAGCTCACGGCGGGTCGCGGTGTTCACGAGGTCCGCAGCGGTCGTCGGGTCGTCGGGAGACATCCGCATGTCGAGCGGGCTGTCGGTGGCGTACGCGAAGCCCCGCTCTGCGTGGTTGATCTGCAGCGACGACAGGCCGAGGTCAAGGAGAACGGCCTGAACGCGGGAGATGCCCGCCTCGACGAGCACCTCGGGAAGCTCGTCGTAGGTCGCCTGGTACAGCTGGACGCGGTCACCGAACTCCGCGAGGCGTTCGCGCGCGATGTCGATGGCGTGAGGATCACGGTCGATGCCGACGAGGACGGCCTGTGGGCACCGCTCGAGGACAAGGCGGGCGTGACCGGCGAGCCCGAGGGTGCCGTCCACGTACACGGAGCCCGGCGCGTCGAGCGCCGGGGCGAGCAGGTCGAGCACGCGACCGGCCATGACCGGCACGTGGGTGTCGCGCATCCCCACCATCTCGACCCCCCTTCGATGCTGCCCCGTGCTCACTGGTTTCGATCCGTGGCCTTCTCGCCTCCTGGCACCGGGGAAGGTGAGCCAGGGTGCGGGCTATCGGATCGAAGCCGGAAGGCGCGGGGCCTTTCCTTCCTCGTCCTCGCCGCTGGTGCGGCTAGGTGGAGAACACCTCGTCCAGGTGCGCGGACTGCTTCTCCCATCGCCCGGGTTCCCAGACCTCGACCCGGTCGCCGGCACCGAGGACGACAACGTCGTGGTCGAGGCCCGCGAACGCTCGCAGCGGCGCCGGCAGGGTGATCCGCCCCTGCCGGTCCGGGACGTCGTCGTGGGATCCCGAGTTGAGCCAGCGCTGGTAGGCGCGGACATCAGCGTCGTTGGATGCGCGGGACTCGAACCGGGCGTCGAGGCTGTCGAACGTCTCCACGTCGTAGACAGCCAGACAGCCTTCCTGGACCCGGGTCACGACAACGCCATCAGCGAAGTGCTCCCGGTACTTGGCGGGAAGTGTGAGTCGCCCCTTGTCGTCGAGCTTCGGGAAGAACGTTCCGCCCAGTCGTCGTGCCATTGGGGAACTTCCTCCTTCCGCTCCACCGGGGAACCCACCCGCTCCACCGCGACCCACAGTAACCCACTTCCCCCCATTTTGGCCACGTTTATGGGCCATGTCTCCCCACCGTCACACCGGCTGCGGCCGCCCCGGCGAGGAGAGATCCCCGGGGCGGTGCGGTCGTTGGGTTGTCTCGCGTAGGGTTTCGACGACAAGGGGACGAGATCGCGAGGAGCGGAACGTGGTCGGAAGCGTGATCGAGAGACGCTCACTGAGCGACGTGCTCGACATCATGGGCACAGTGCGCAGCGCTATCGAGAGCGTCATCGAGGGCAAGCGCGGCTCGATTGACATGGCGATGGTCGTCCTTCTCGCAGAGGGGCACCTTCTGCTCGAGGACGTACCGGGCGTCGGGAAGACGATGCTGGCGAAGGCGCTGGGCCGGTCGATCGCCTCGACGGTCCGTCGGATCCAGTTCACGCCCGACCTGCTGCCGAGCGACGTGACGGGCGTGTCGATCTACAACCAGGCGAGCGGGGGCTTCGAGTTCAAGCCCGGCGGCATCTTCGCCAACATCGTGGTCGGCGACGAGATCAACCGCGCCTCGCCGAAGACCCAGTCGGCCCTGCTCGAGTCCATGGAGGAGGGCCAGGTCACCGTGGACGGCGTCACGCACAAGCTCGCGTCCCCCTTCATGGTCATCGCCACCCAGAACCCCATCGAGATGGAGGGCACCTATCCCCTGCCCGAGGCTCAGCGCGACAGGTTCATGGCGCGGATCGAGATGGGCTACCCGACGGTCGCCGCCGAGATCGAGATGCTCGACAACCACGGCTCCAGCGATCCGCTGTCAGCGCTCACACCGGTCACGGATGCGGAGACGATCCACTCGCTGATCGTCGCGGTCCGCGGCGTGTACGTGGCTCCTGCGGTGAAGAAGTACCTCATCGACATCGTCACAGCGACCCGGCAGAGCCGAGACCTGCGTCTCGGGGCCTCTCCCCGGGCGAGCCTCCAGCTGCTGCGGGCGGGGCGTGCCAAGGCGGCACTGTCCGGCCGCGACTACGTGCTGCCGGACGACATCGCAGACCTGGCCGTGAACGTACTGGCCCATCGGACCCTACCGTCCACCGAGGCGCAGCTCTCGAGGCGGTCGGTGGCGGAGATCATCACGAAGGCGGTGCAGTCGGTTCCGGTTCCGGACAAGAGGTAGATGACGTGCGGTACAACCCCTGGCTCCTGCTGACGCTACGCGGCAAGACGTTCGCCGTCGTGGGCGCTCTGCTGCTCCTCAGCGGCATCCTCTTCGGCCAGCGGGACGTGCTGTGGTTCGGCCTGTTCCTCTTTCTACTGCCACTGGTGGCGATGCTCATCGTCGCGCGCAGCCGGCTGCGGCTCACGTGCGAGCGCCGCGTCACGCCGCAAGAAGCCATCGTGGGCGAACGCCTCACGGGCGAGCTCATCATCACGAAGTCGGGTCAGCTGCCGACGGGTCTGCTCCACTTCGAGGACGACGTGCCGCGGGGGCTGGGGCGTCCGCCGAGGTTCACCGTCCACCGCTTCGCCGGGGAGTGGCGCCGCGAGATCACCTACCCCATGGCAGGCCTGCGCCGTGGACGGTTCCACACGGGACCTCTGACCGTACGAGCCACCGACCCGTTCCAGCTCGTCAAGCTCGACCGCCGCTTCAGCGCGACCAGCGAGGTCCAGATCACGCCGCGGATCGCCCCCCTGCCGATGATGCGTACGGTCAGTGGTGCAGGCTCGACCGGCGACGCCCTCCCCCAGAAGGCCGGCGTGATCGGTGCGGACGACGTGCTGGTTCGCGAGTACCACCCGGGTGACGACGTCCGCCGCATCCACTGGCGGACCACCGCACGACGCGGCGAGCTGTTCGTACGGCGCGAGGAGCAGGCCTGGGACCCGACCGCCACGGTCATCCTCGACTCACGCTCCGTCGCCCATGCCGGTACCGGCCGCAGCAGCTCGTTCGAGTGGGCCGTCTCGGCGGCGGCCTCGATCGCGCTGCACTTCGTCGACGCGGGCTTCCGGGTCGACCTGTTCGACGCGGGTGGCGCCATGGTCACCGGAGAGCGCATGACGCAGGCGACAGTGTCCCGCCAGCAGATCATCGACCAGATGACCGACGTCACGACCTCTCCCCGGGCGAGCCTCGCTCGTACCGTCGAACACGCTGCGATCTCACAGCGCGGGCAGCTCATGGTCACGGTCCTCGGACGTCTCACGCGCGGGGACGTCGAGGTGCTTCTCGGGGCCCAGCGCAACCGGGCCAGGTGCTTCGCGTTCGTGATGGACGTCGACACGTTCACCTCGCGGGGCGAGCGGGGCACACCGGAACAGTACGACGAGCACCAGGCCGCTCTCGACCGGCTGCGCCACGTCGGCTGGAGGGTCATCGAGGTGACCTCGGGCATGGAGGTCGTGGACGCGTGGACGAACCTCGACCGGGTCGGGGAGTACGTGTGATGCGCGCTGTCGACAGGACCTGGGTCGGGACAGCGGTGGCCGGGCTCATCGGGGCCATGACGCTCCTGCCCCTCACCGAGGACGCCAGCTACCTGTTTCCGTCGTGGCTGCTCATCGTCGTGCTCAGCGTCGCCGCAGTCGTCGGCGACAGGCTCCGACTGGCCAAGGTCGCGGTCAACGGGATCCAGATCCTGCTGGCGGCCGCGCTCGCCATCTCCCTCGCCATCGGACCCGGGCCCACGGACGTCGCCTGGTACGCGCGGCTGGTCCCGCTGCTGCGCTCTGGCTACGACCACATCCAGACCTCCGCGGCTCCCATGCCCACCGATCCGGGCGCGCAGATCATCCTGACGCTCATCGTGGTGCTGCTGTTCCTCGTGGCGGGCATCCTCGCTGACACGTTGGAGCGGCCGGCATGGACGCTCGCACCGCTGCTCGCGCTGTACCTCATCCCGGCGATCGCGCTCCGCACGGACGTCAACGTCGCGTCGTTCCTCGTCGTCGTGATCGGCTACCTCGCGATCCTGTTCGCCGACGGCCTGAACAGCGACCGGAGATGGACGCGCAACCTCAGCCATGACAGTGCGATGTCGCGGGGCTCACGTGGCATCTGGCGACTCTCGGTCGTCGTAGCGGCGCCAACCCTCGCGGCCGCCGTCGTCCTCGGCGTGATGCTGCCCACGCTGTCGCCGACGTTCTTCTCCTCGCTGCGCCCGAACGGGACCGGGCCGATCCAGATGGTCGACCCCCAGCTCGACCTGCGCAAGAACCTCGAGCAGGGCGCGAACCGCCAGGTCCTCTCGTACACGACCAACAAGCCCACCGGCACGTACCTCCGGCTCGCGACCCTGCCGGTCCTCAACGCCAACGGCTGGTCCCAGTCCCAGGTCACGCTCAAGCAGGGCGGGATCGGCAACGTGCCCGGAGTCTCGGCCGCGCCGGCGGGCGGCGCCCGGATCACGAACATCCAGATCGACGACTTCGCCTCGATGTACCTGCCCGT
>DAIEHO010000230.1 GCA_027353565.1 Propionibacteriaceae bacterium | reverse complement strand
GCACGTAGCGCTCGAAGGCGACGACTCCGAGCCAGAAGGGATCGCCTCCGCCTGGGACGACGGCCCGGCCCCGCGCCGCGCGATGCTGCCCGACGAGACCGTGACGGGCGACGCACCGTACGAGGAGGCCGCCACCCCCGTGCCCAGTCGGACGATGCTGTGGCACCTCGCGGCCTCGTCGAACGCCCCGCTCGACCCCGGCCCGGCCGACGCGGTCGCGCCTGCGAACGGACCCCAGGTCGACCCCGCGTCCGTCCCGACGCCCGTGTCGCAGTACGGGGCCTTCGCGTACCAGCCCATGCCCAGCCCGTCGCCGTACCCGGCCGCGATCACGCCGCCGCCGTACTCGTCGATGCCCGCGCAGGGAACGTCACCCGTACCGATGGCCTCGTCGTACCCGGGTCCGGTTCCCGGACCGTACGCCGCAGCGCCGGCCGACCCGGTCGGATCCGGCATCTCGCTGACCGCAGGCACCGGCACCTCGGCGGCGGCAGACGGCCCGTCCATCGCGGGCAGCCCCGTGACGCGGATGGTCCTGACGGGACGGCGCATCGTCAGCATCGTCGTTCTTGCCCTGATCCTCTCCGGGGTCGTCGTCACCGGCACCGTCGTCGGCGGCCAGGCGTGGTGGATGGTGGCGGCGGCATCGGGGATCGCCCTGCTCACGGTCGTCCAGGTCGTGCGCCCGAGACGAGCCTGACCCATCGGGGCGCCGCTGAAATAGAGTGAGGGCGTGACCGACCTCACCGTTCTCGTCGTCGGCTCGGGAGGTCGTGAGCACGCCTTGGCGCGTGCCATCGCGGCAGATCCCGGCGTCGCAGCTGTCCATGTCGCTCCCGGCAACCCCGGTACGTGGCACTCCTGGCCGCACCATGACGTCGACGCGACGGACGGCCGGGCTGTGGCCGCGCTGGCCGCAGGCATCGGAGCCGACCTGGTGGTCGTGGGGCCTGAGGCTCCGCTGGTCGCGGGCGTCGCGGATGCCGTACGTGCCGCAGGCATCGCCTGCTTCGGCCCCTCCGCGGAGGCGGCGCAGCTCGAGGGGTCCAAGCAGTTCGCGAAGGACGTCATGGCAGCGGCCGGTGTACCGACCGCCGCCTCCCGCTTCTGCCGTACGCCGGACGAGGTGGCCGCCGCGCTCACCGCACTGGGTTCCCCGTACGTGGTCAAGCAGGACGGTCTGGCCGCAGGCAAGGGCGTCATCGTGACGGGCGACCGGGCCGCGGCGATGGCCCACGCAGCGGCATGCGGCGACGTGGTGGTCGAGGAGTATCTCGACGGTCCCGAGGTCAGCCTGTTCGTCATCACCGACGGCACGGTCGCGTTGCCGCTCCAGCCCGCGCAGGACTTCAAACGCGTGGGGGATGGCGACTCGGGTCCCAACACGGGCGGCATGGGCGCGTACACGCCGTTGCCCTGGGCACCCGCCGGCCTGGTCGACGCGGTCATGGAGCGCGTGGTCGTGCCGACGCTCGCAGAGATGACCCGGCGCGGTACGCCGTTCGCCGGCCTGCTGTACGTGGGTCTCGCGCTCACGTCACGCGGGATGCGCGTCGTCGAGTACAACGCCCGCTTCGGCGACCCGGAGACGCAGGCCATCCTGCCGCTGCTCACCTCGCCGTTGGGCCAGGTGCTGTACGCGGCCGCGACCGGTCGGCTCGCTGAGGTCGGTCCGCTGTCGTGGCGCGACGAGGCCGCCGTCATCGTCGTCGCCGCGGCGGAGGGCTACCCGGGCACGCCGACCACGGGGGGCACGATCACCGGTCCCCGTCTGTACGAGTCGGCCGACAACGTCCACGTCATCCACGCCGGTACGGCGCTGGACGGGGACACGCTCGTTGCCGCGGGTGGTCGCGTACTGGGCGTGGTCGCCACAGGCCAGACGCTCACGCAGGCACGCGACGACGCGTACGCCGCCCTGGCCGCCCTCGACTTCCCCACGGGCCTGTGGCGCACGGACATCGCCGCCAAGGCCGCCGCAGGTCTCATCCCGCCCGTCACCTCGCTGTAGGAGCACATCGTGTCGATCCCCAACGTCCTCGCCGGCCGGTACGCGTCCGCCCAGATGCGCGCGCTCTGGAGCCCTGAGGAGAAGGTCGTCGCCGAGCGGCGGCTCTGGGTCGCGGTGCTGCGCGCCCAGCGCGACCTCGGCGTCGACTTCGGCGGCGACGACCCGGATGCCGTGATCGCAGCCTACGAACGAGTGCTGGAGAAGGTCGACCTGGACTCCATCAACGCCCGCGAGAAGGTCACCCGGCACGACGTCAAGGCACGGATCGAGGAGTTCAACGCGCTCGCCGGGTTCGAGCACGTCCACAAGGGCATGACGAGCCGCGACCTCACCGAGAACGTCGAGCAGGCGCAGGTCCTGGGGGCGTTGCGCCTTGTCAGGTTGCGAATGGTGACTGCCCTGGTGCAGCTGGCCCGGCTCGCGGAGACGTACTCCGAGCAGCCCGTCGCCGGGCGCTCACACAACGTCGCGGCGCAGGTGACCACGCTGGGGAAGCGGTTCGCGTCGGCGGCCGACGAGCTCCTCGTCGCGTACGAGCGGGTCGACGGACTCATCACCCGCTACCCGATGCGCGGCATCAAGGGCCCGGTCGGTACGAGCCAGGACATGCTCGACCTGCTCGGCGGCGACACGGCCAAGCTGGCCGAGCTCGAGACCCGCGTCGCCCGTCACCTCGGGTTCGAGCGCGCCTTCACGTCGACCGGCCAGGTGTACCCGCGTTCGCTCGACTTCGACACCGTCAGTGCGCTCGCCCAGGCGGCCGCTGCTCCCTCGAGCCTCGCCACGAGCATCCGGCTGATGGCCGGGGCGGAGCTCGTCACCGAGGGCTTCCGACCCGGCCAGGTCGGCTCGAGCGCGATGCCGCACAAGATGAACACGCGCAGCTGCGAGCGCGTCAACGGCCTGGCCGTGATCGTGCGCGGCTATGTCTCGATGACGGGCGAGCTCATGGGCGACCAGTGGAACGAGGGCGATGTGTCGTGCTCGGTCGTGCGGCGCGTGGCCCTGCCGGACGCGTGCTACGCGATCGACGGGCTGTACGAGACGTTCCTCGTCGTGCTGAGCGACTTCGGCGCGTTCCCCGCGGTCATCGAGGCCGAGCTCGCGAAGTACCTCCCGTTCCTGACCACGACCAAGGTGCTCATGGCGGCTGTACGCAAGGGCGTCGGCCGCGAGCAGGCCCACGAGGCGATCAAGGAGCACGCCGTCGCGGTCGCGCTCGAGATGCGTGCGACGGGCCGCAGCGACAACGACCTGACCGCGCGCCTGGCCGCCGATCCGCGTCTCGGCCTGACCCGTGAGGAGCTCGAGGGCCTCGTCTCCGAGCCGCTGGCGCTGACGGGTGCGGCTCGCGACCAGGTCCGTACGGTCTCGGCAAGGGTCGCCGAGCTCGCCGCTCTGTACCCGGAGGCCGCAACGTACGTGCCGGGCGAGACCCTGTAACGCCGGTCCGCCGGCGCGGCTCCGCGGGCAGCGGCATGTCGGCAGTGCGCCGGGCGGGTCGCCGTTCTCGTGATGAAGGGTTCGCACGGTGCCAGCCGGGCGAGCGTCGCAGGGGTCCGTGCGCGGTCCGGCTGTCGTGGAAGGATGAGCGCCATGTCCCGGATCCTGTGCGTCGGCGAGGCGCTGATCGACGTCGTGACGAGTCCCGGCGGCCAACCGTCCGAGCACGTCGGGGGGAGTCTGCTGAACGTCGCGAACGGCCTGGCGCGGCTCGGGCACCGCTCGAGCATCTGCTCGTGGTGGGCCCGCGATCCGCATGGCGAGCTGATCGCCGCGTCGATCGCGTCGACCGGCGCGGAGGTCGAGCCCGGTACCGACTCGGCGGCGACCACGAGCGTCGCGCAGGCCACGCTCGACGCCGAGGGACGCGCCAAGTACACGTTCGACCTGACCTGGGACGTGCCGGAGGTCGGTGACCTGTCCGGTGTCTCCCACGTGCACACGGGCAGCATCGGCGCCACGCTCGAGCCCGGCGGTGCCAAGGTCGTCGAGCTGGTCACGAGGCTGCGCGAGACGGCGACGGTCACGTACGACCCGAACGTGCGGCCCGCGATCATGCACAGCCCCGAGGCGGTGCTCGGCCGGGTCGAGGAGCTCGTCTCACTGTCCGACGTCGTGAAGGCCTCCGACGAGGACATCGCGTGGCTGTACCCGGGTGTGCCGCTCGAGACGGCCCTGCGCCGCTGGGTCGACCTCGGACCGGCGATGGCGGTCTGTACGCGGGGACCGCTCGGCGCCTATGCGGTGCTGCGCGGGTCGCGTGACCAGCTCGTCGTCCCGCACAACACGGTCGCCCTGGCGGACACCGTCGGCGCCGGCGACTCGTTCATGGCCGGGCTCGTGTCGGGTCTGACCGATGCGGGGCTGCTCGGCGGTCCGGTGCAGCGCATGCGCCTCGCTGCCGCAGCCTGGCCTGAGCTGGCGACCGCCCTCCACCGGGCGGTGGTCACGAGCTCGGTCACGGTCAGCCATGCGGGCGCGTACGCACCGTCCCTGGCGGAGGTACGTGCCGTGGTCGCCGCAGACCCGTACCTGGCCTGAGCCACAGCCGCGTCGGCTACAAAGGACATGTGAACTTCCTCGCCGAGCTCTGGCGCCGTGCTCTGGCCACGCAACCGCTCCCGGGTCCTCAAGGGTCGGCGCTGCTCGCGGTCGCCGCCCTGCTGGCGGTCGTCTTCGCGTGGCGCCCGGTGAGGACGCTGGTGACGATCTGCCACGAGAGCGGCCACGCCATCGTCGCGGTCCTGGTTGGACGGCGGCTGAGCGGCGTCCGGGTCCACTCGGACACGTCCGGGCTGACGGTCAGCCGCGGCCGCCCGAAGGGGCCGGGCATGGTGGCGACGCTGTTCGCCGGGTACACGGCCCCGGCCGTCGTCGGCCTCGGGCTCGCCGGCCTGACGGGTACGGGTCACGCCTCGGGTGTGCTGTGGCTGCTCGTGCTGCTGGCGATCGTGCTCCTGGTCTGGATCCGGAACCTGTACGGGGCACTGGTCGTGATCGCCGCCGCCGTCGCGGTGGCGCTGGTCACGTGGTACGCCCCCGCGTTCACGCTCGGCTGGATCGCGACCGGACTGGCGTGGGTGTTCCTGTGGGCCGCGCCCCGACCCGTGCTCGAGCTCCTGCGGCGCCACTCGCCCGGCTCGGACTCGGCCCAGCTGGCCACGCTCACCCATGTCCACCGGTACGTGTGGGGCCTCCTGTGGCTCCTGCTCACGGTCGCCGCGCTCGCCGGGGGCGCGCTGCTCATGGTTCCCGGTCTGTACGGGCTCCTCGCGCAGCCTCGCTGACGAGGCGAGAAGCACGAAGGGCGGCCCCTGCCGGGACCGCCCTTCGTGAGATGACGCTGGACTCAGAAGTCCATGCCGCCCATGCCACCGTCGCCGCCGGCCGGCATGGCCGGGGTCTTCTCCGGCTTGTCGGCGATGACCGCCTCGGTGGTGAGGAACAGTGCCGCGATGGAGGCCGCGTTCTGCA
>DAIEHO010000214.1 GCA_027353565.1 Propionibacteriaceae bacterium | reverse complement strand
ATCGCCGCCGACGACGAGGCCGACGCCATCGAGCGCGGCCGCAAGCTCGTGTGGCTGTTCGGGGACCAGGGCGAGGTCACGGCGCAGGTCCCGGACGTCGACCTCAACGACTTCCTCCCGGACTCCAAGAAGCGCGCGTACGACGTGCACCCGCTCATCTCCGGCCTCCTCGACGAGGGCTCAGTCGTCGAGCTGCACGCGAAGTGGGCGCCCAACCTCATGGTCGGCCTCGGCCGGCTCGGCGGCCGTACGGTCGGCGTCGTCGCCAACAACCCGCTGCGCCTCGGCGGCTGCCTCGACTCGTTCAGCGCCGAGAAGGCCGCACGCTTCGTACGGATGTGCGACGCCTTCGGCGTACCTCTCGTGGTCGTCGTCGACGTGCCCGGTTACCTGCCGGGCGTCGGCCAGGAGTGGGACGGTGTCGTACGACGCGGCGCCAAGCTCCTCCACGCGTTCGCCGAGGCCGTGGTACCCCGCGTGACCCTGGTGACGCGCAAGGCGTACGGCGGCGCCTACATCGCGATGAACTCACGCTCCCTGGGTGCGACCGAGGTGTTCGCCTGGCCGGGTGCGGAGGTCGCCGTCATGGGTGCGGTTGCAGCCGTACGGATCCTGCACAGGCGCAAGCTCGCCGAGGTGCCCAGCGACCTGCTGGCCACGGTCGAGGCCGAGCTCGCGACCGAGCACGAACGCATCGCGGGAGGCGTCGACAAGGCCGTGCAGATCGGCGTCGTCGACGAGATCATCTCCCCCGACGTGACACGGTCGCGTCTCGCGAAGGTCATCCGTGACAACGACCACGGCTACCGCGGCGCTCACACGAACATCCCGCTCTGAGCTCATCACCAGCTCGCATCACCAGGTCCTCCGGGCGACCGCGCCCTGCCGGCGGCATCACACGTCGTCCGTCCGTGGGACGTCCGACATGAGACACCCCTGGGACTGCGCCCACCGCGTCCCAGGCCCGGCCTGTGGGAACGGATAGCCTCGTGCCTGCCAACGGAAGGACCTGATCATGCAGTGGTGGCACGCGATCCTGCTGGGCGTCGTCGAGGGACTGTCAGAGTTCCTGCCGATCTCCAGCACCGGTCACCTGACCGTCGTCGAGAAGCTGCTCGGCTACCCGATCGACGATGCGGGGATCACGGCCTTCACGGCCATCATCCAGGTGGGTGCGATCCTGGCCGCCATCCTGTACTTCATCAAGGACATCGTCCGGCTCGCCGTGGCGTGGTTCAAAGGAGTGCTCTCCAAGGATGCTCGCTCGAACCCCGACTACCGCCTCGGCTGGGGCGTGATCGTCGGCACCATCCCCATCGCGATCGTCGGCCTTGCGCTGCAGAAGGTCATCGAGGGGACGCTGCGCAGCCTGTGGGTTGTGGCGGCCGGCCTGATCCTCTGGTCCGTCGTGCTGTGGCTCGCTGACCGTCGCTCTGTTCGGCAGGACGCCCCCCGCAGTGCTGGACCGCGTGGCGAGGAGTCGATGACAGTCGTCGACGCACTCGTCATGGGCCTGTGGCAGTGCGCGGCTCTCATCCCCGGTGTCTCCCGGTCCGGGGCAACGATCTCCGGTGGGCTCTTCCGCGGTATCGACCGCGTCACCGCGACGCGGTGGAGCTTCTTCCTGGGCATCCCCGCACTGGTCGCCGCCGGCGGCCTGGAGTCGGTGAAGGCTGCGAAGCGACTCACGGCGGTCGCGGTGACGAACCAGGCGGGAGCGGTGTCGCTCGGGACCGCGACGCTCATCGGTACGGCTGTCGCGTTCGTGGTGGCGTACGTCTCCATCGCGTGGCTGCTGCGGTTCGTGGCTCACAACCGGTTCACGGCCTTCGTCATCTACCGCGTCCTGGCGGGTCTGGCGGTCGTCGGGCTGCTCGTCGCGGGCGTCGTCACCTCAAGGTAGGGCCTTGAGGGTGACGCCTCGATAGGGTCGAGTCCATGCATACGCGCCAGGTCGGTACGTCGGGGCTGCGGGTGTCGCGCCTGGGCCTCGGCACGATGACCTGGGGCCGCGACACCTCCGTACGGGACGCAGACGCCCTGTTCGGTGCGTTCCGCGCCGGCGGCGGCACGCTCGTCGACACGGCCGCCGCGTACGGGCACGGCGAGGTCGAGCGGCTGCTCGGTGCCATCGTCGCGAAGGCGGGGTGCCGCGACGACATCGTCATGGCGACAAAGGCCGGCTTCGTGCTGCGTGACGGCGCACGCGTCGTGGACACCTCCCGGCGCACGCTGCTCGATGATCTCGCAGGCTCCCTGAAGCGACTGCGTACCGACTCGGTCGACCTGTGGCAGGTGCATGCCTGGGGCGAGGCGCCGATCGAGGAGACGCTGTCGGCGATCGACCACGCGGTCACCTCGGGCATGGCGCAGTACGCCGGGGTGTCCAACTTCGTGGGCTGGCAGACGGCCCAGGCCGCCACCTGGCAGAAGGCTGTCCCCGGCCGCGTACCGGTGGTCTCGACGCAGGTCGAGTACAGCCTCCTCGCGCGGCGAGCAGAGGTCGAGATCCTCCCGGCCGTACGAGCGTTGGGCCTCGGCTTCTTCGCCTGGTCCCCGCTCGGCCGCGGTGTGCTCACGGGCGCTTACCGCACCGGCACGCCCCGCAACTCCCGCGGCGCCTCGGACCACCTCGGCTGGTTCGTGGAGCCGTATCTCGAGCCCCGGGCATCGAGCGTGGTCGAGGCTGTCATCAGGGCGGCCGACGGACTCGGCCTGACGCCGGCCCAGGTGGCGCTGCTGTGGGTACGCGACGCGCCGGGGGTCACCGCTCCTCTGCTGGGTGCCCGCACCATAGGTCAGCTGCAGCCGTATCTCGACGTGGAGGACAGCGACCTCCCTCTCCAGATCGCCCAGGCGCTCGACGACGTGTCGGGTGGCCCTCATTACGGACGGGCTGAATCAGTCGCGACCGAGTAGGGCGCTCCGAGATGTCGAAGCTGATGGCATCCTCGGTCCGTGCCGGGCTTGTCGCTCGTTGCCAGAGCCGCTGCACGAGCACGCCGGGGTACGTCCTGGTGCGCCGTCAGTGCGATCTGTCGCCACGCCGGTCATGCCGACATCGTCCGCGAGCTGGTCGACGGTTCAGCTGGCCCGTGTGCCGACAATAGCAACCTGCCTGACCCATGGCGCCGCGTGGTGGCGCGCGTACGTCGACCGTCTCGATGAGACGGCCCGCCTGTACCGCTAGTGTCCGAAGCGTGCCTCCGTCTCGCGACCAGCTGCTCCACGAAGCCGTACGCCTCCGTGAGCAGGCCACTCATGAGATGGCACAGCTCTCCGGTGACACGAGCGCGTGTGCGCGCGCCAAGGACGGTCAGTCCTTCCCCGCGTACAAGTTCCACGAAGGCCGCGCAACAGCGCTGCGACAGGTCGTGCGCCAACTGCGGACCCCGGGAGACGAGGTCGCAGGGGTGGTCGACAAGGCGGCAGCGCGCTGGCAGGAGGAGGTCGACCGCTGCAGTTCGCGGGGCCGGGACTGGCAGGCCTATGCCGCGGGGGGCCTGGACGCGATCCGCAGCCTCGAGTCGTGGACGGCTGCAGCAGACATCCCCCGTGATCCCACGCTTCGCTGATCCCGACACACTTCGCTCACCCCCGTGCCCCAGATCGCGCGCACGGGTCGAGGTTGCTATAGTCATCCGGGCCGGTGGAGACACCGGAGCACTCGTCCGGGTGGCGGAATAGGTAGACGCGCTAGCTTGAGGTGCTAGTGCCCGTAAAGGGCATGGAGGTTCAAGTCCTCTCTCGGACACAGTTTTG
>DAIEHO010000204.1 GCA_027353565.1 Propionibacteriaceae bacterium | reverse complement strand
GCCGACACCGTTGGAGTAGTAGCCGAGCTTCAGCTGGTCCGCGTACGAGGTCACGAGGGCCCCGGCGCTCGAGCCCGAGGCGAGCGCAGCCCACCTGGCCGCCAGGTCGCGAACGGTGTCGGGGATCGGGTCGGCGGCGGGCAGCCGCGCGCTGCCCGCGGACGCGCTGAGGATCTGGGCCCTGGTGGGCTGGCTGGGGATGACGGCCGCCTCCGTGTACGAGTCGCCGGGGGCGACGCCGGTGGTGACGAGCCCCGTACCACTGCCCTCGTTGTAGTGGAAGGAGTCCTCGAGCGCGACCTCGTTGCTGCCTGTGAACGTCAGCTGAAGCGTCTTGCCGACGGTCGGCACCCACACGCCGGTGAGCGACCTGACGGTGACGCTGACCGTGACGTGCCGCCCAGGCGTGTCGTCGATGATCCGTGCACCGATGCGCTGGAACGTCCCCGAGTCCGCTCCCGACGAGGTCGAGTTCGACACGTTGTACGTGTTCCCGTCGTAGCCGTCGAGCGTCGCCACCCGGATCCGGGTGCCGACAGGCACTCCCGTGACCGTGAACAGCGTCTGTGTCCTGTTGTCGGTGAGGTTCAGCCGGAAGCCTGCCAACGGGCTCGGGTACTGCTGCACCTCGAGGGGCTGGGCGACCAGGTCGCGGACGGTGCGCCGCGGGCCGGACGTGTCGAGCACCGGCCGGATGACGACGACGAGTCCCGTGACGAGGGCGATCACGAGCGCGCCCATGAGCAGTTGGGGCCACCGGACGATGCCGCCGCCGATGACGAGCGAGCGACGCTGCTGCGTGCGGCGGTAGGTGGTCCAGATCGCGACCAGGAAGACCGCGGCGAGCCCGGTCCCCAGCGGCAGGTAGCTCGTGTTGGCGCCGAGCAGGAACGCCAGCACCAGGGCGCCGACCATCGGGGCGGGCGCGAGGGCCGGCCTGGCTGACCGCAACGAGATCGTCACCGAGCTGAGCACGGACAGCAGCGCGACGATGACGACCGGGACGTACAGGTAGCCCGTCTCGCCGATCGGCGGCTGCAGCGTCAGCATGGCCTTCCAGCCCAGCACCGGCCCCCCGAGCAGGCCGCCGAGCGACCGGAGCGTCGGGATCGCGCCGAACAGACCGGCGGAAGGCATCGCCAGCAGCGTGCCGAACAGGAGGTACGTGACCACGACGAGCCCCGACGTCCGCACGGCGTCCCAGTGCCGCAGGGCCGTCACGACAGCGATCGCCGCGCCGAGCGCACCGGCGCCCATGGACGCGACCCAGACCCACCCGTTCCCGTACGTGGGCAGCCAGGCGATGGTGACGAGCACCAGCATCGCCAGGGCGGCCAGCGTCTCGGTCGCCAGCCAGGCGGTGCGGGCGTTCCCGGAGACCGAGAGGATGGTCGCGCCCGTCGCTCGCGGCCGACGCAGCGACACGGGCACAGGTGGGCCGCTGCGCAGCTTCGCGAGCCGCTCCGCGACCTGGTCCCGACGGTCGTCGACCCAGTCGAGCACGTTCATGCGTTCGACCTCCGGACCGCGCGCGGCAGGGCGTCGAGGGACGGGAGCTGGATCGAG
Source organism: Propionibacteriaceae bacterium (assembly GCA_027353565.1). GTDB lineage: Bacteria > Actinomycetota > Actinomycetes > Propionibacteriales > Propionibacteriaceae > Fen-668. The sequence goes on along the minus strand of DAIEHO010000204.1, from coordinate 3,179 downwards.
GTGACGTTGGAGACCGTGTCGACGGTGAGCGCCCGGTCGGGGACGACCCGGATGAGGATGACGCGGGTGTCGATGCCGAGCAGCGTCGCGGCACGGCGCAGCCGGTCCGTACGGGGCCTGGAGCCGGTGACGAGCACGACGATGGACGCCGTCGCCTCGCGGTCACGTACGACCCGGAACAGCTCGGTCACGTGCGTACGGTCGAGGCGCTCGACCCGGGTCAGCTGGTTCATGGAGCGCGTAGCGCTGAGGCCGCGGTGGACGTCGACGTTGGTCACCAGGGCGAACGGGTTCTCCTCGCGGAAGGACTGCTGCACGAAGCTGGCCGCGACGGAGACGGCATCCTCGAACTCCTGCTCGCTCGCGTACGACTGGTCGGACAGGTCGATCGCGATTGCGATCCTCGACTGCCGGGTCTCCTCGAACTGCCGCACCATGAGGTCGCCGGTCCGCGCGGTGGACCGCCAGTGGATGTGGCGCCGGTCGTCGCCGGGCACGTACTCGCGGAGAGCATGGAAGCTCATGTCGGAGTTCGACAGCTTCTGGGTGGTGTGGCCCTCGAGGTCGTGGACGAAGCCCGTCTGACGGCCGGGCAGGTTCACGGTGCGCGGATGGACGTAGACCTCGACCATCGACGTCCATCGCGACTCCCGGCCGGTCAGCCCGAACGGGTCGCCCTGCACGGACAGGGCCGGCCCGACCTCCACCACGGACCGGCGGTCGGTCGGGACGACGAACGCCTGCATCAGCTCACCGTCGGCGCCCATCGACGGCAGCCCGATCGACGCCGTCTGGTCGCCGATGGGCAGGTCGATGCGGCCGGGCAGCGTGCGGCGCCCGCCCTCGTTGCGTACGGTCAGCTCTCCGGTGGCGTGGTCCCCGACCCGGACGTGGCGCGCGGGGACGGACATCGTCACCGCGAGGGACGGTCGCCCGATGGTGAACAGCATGGCGACCAGGGACAACGCGATCGCTGCCGCCCCTGCGACCCGCAGCTCGAGCCAGGACAGCCACCACCCCGCGAGCAGCAGAGCCGCGCCCACTCCCAGCACGACCCAGCCTGCGACACGCAAGCCGAGTGCCCTCGAGAGGCGCACCGCCACGTTCCGTACGTCCGTCCACCGCAGGGGACCGGTCCGCGTCGGCGCGGTCCGTCCGTCCGCGGCGGGCGGACCGTACTGGGGCACGCTCGTCCCGGCCGTCTCGGTGACGGCCTCGGCCGGCGCTCCCTCGGTCGGTGGCGGGGTGACGGTCAGGATCATCTAGGCGGTTCGCTCCGTCGGCGGCAGGACCTCGCTGATGATCTTCACGAGCACGTCGGTGGCGGTGACCCCGTTGAACTCCGACTCCGGGTCCAGCACGATGCGGTGCGCGAGGCACGGGATCGCGAGGATCTTGACATCGTCCGGCACGACGTAGTGACGCCCCAGCGACGCGGCCCACACGCGGGCGGACCGTGCGACGGCCAGGGCGCCGCGGATCGAGACGCCGAGGCGTACGTGCTCGGCGGTCCGCGTGGCCTCGACGAGGCGGGCGATGTAGTCGAGGACGGACGGCTCGATGTGCACGGACTGGCCGAGCTGGCTCATCTCGGCGATCGCCGCCGTCGTGATGATCGGGGCGAGCGCGGCCGACTGCGGACGTGACCCGCCAGACGTGAGGATCCGCAACGATGTCTGCCGGTCGGGGTAGCCGAGCGTCGTCTTCATGAGGAAGCGGTCGAGCTGGGCCTCGGGCAGACGGTACGTGCCGGCCTGTTCGATCGGGTTCTGCGTGGCGATGACCATGAACGGGGAGCCGACCTCGTACGAGACGCCGTCGACCGTCACCCGATGCTCCTCCATGACCTCGAGCAACGCCGACTGCGTCTTCGGTGACGCCCGGTTGATCTCGTCGGCGAGCACGATCGACGCGAAGATCGGACCCTGGTGGAACTCGAACGAGCTCGACTTCTGGTCGAAGATCGTGACGCCGGTCACGTCGCTGGGCAGCAGGTCCGGCGTGAACTGGATGCGGCTGTGGCCGCCCTGGACCGTCTGGGCGATCGAACGGGCCAGCGTCGTCTTGCCGGTCCCGGGGAAGTCCTCGAGCAGCAGGTGCCCTTCGGCGAGCATGCAGGTCACGGAGAGCCTGATCGCCTCGGTCTTGCCGAGGATCGCGCGCTCGATGTTGCGCACGATCGATGCGAACGTGTCCGAGAACCAGCGTGCCTGGTCGGGCGTCATCGCCATGAGAGAATTTGTCCTTTCGGGGTGGGGCTTATCGGGTGGTCGTGATCTGGTAGGTGGTCGGGTCGGTGTTCGAGCCACCGCACTGGAGCGTGATGGTCGTGCCGACCGCCACGGTCGCGTACGAGTATGTGTAGGTGTAGTAGGTCGAGGAGCCGTCGGGCGAGTCCGTCGCCTGGCCCTTGTCGGACACCGTCGTGCCGGTCAGCACCTGGCAGAACAGCGGCTTCTCCGGCACGTACCGGACCGTCAGGACCGCCGTGTCCGGGGTGACGCTGATCGTCGGCAGGACAGCCAGCGTGCCCGTCGACGTCGCACCGTCCGACGAGGTCTGCGTGACGGTCACCTCACCGGTGGCGGTCATGGGGATCGGCACGCTGAACTGGTCGCCTGCGTTGACCGTGCCGCTGCCCCAGGGTGACGCGTACGTGAGTGTCACGTCGGTCGGATGGCCGTTCGTGTCGCCCTTGCTCACCGTGAACAGGATGTTCGCGTCGGCGCCGGTCACGCCCTGCTGCACGACGATGCCGGGGACGGGCGCGGCCATGGGGCCCATGGGCTGTACGGGGGCGGAGGCCGGGCTCTGGCCACCCTCCTTGACCTGGCCGCCCACGGACTGGACACGCGGCACCGCCACGAACTGCCACGTCCGTCCGTACACGTTCGGCAGCGGCAGAGCGACGGTCAGCGAGAAGCCGCCGTCGGCGGTGGCCCCTGCCACCTTGTTGCTGACGGTGTCGCCCGCGGTGTCGATGCCGCTCACGACCCACTCGACGATCGCCGCGCCTTGCGAGGCCTGCGTCGCTCCCATGCTCACGACCGCGTAGCCGTTCCCGGCAGACACCGTCGGCGCCACGGTGACCGTGGGTACGCCGTACGGCATGGCCGCGCCCGACCGGCCCACGTCCGAGGTGCCGGCCGCGTTCACCGCACGGACCGCGACGTAGTAGT
>DAIEHO010000248.1 GCA_027353565.1 Propionibacteriaceae bacterium | reverse complement strand
CCGTCCGAGAGCCCAGGCAACCTCGCTGATCGCGCCGACCGACTCATGTACGTCAGCAAGAGGTCGGGTCGCAACCGGGTGACCACGGACACCGGCCCCCTGGCGGCTGCAGCACAGCGGCCCATCCTCGGCCCGGCCATCCGGTGGGAGACCACCCTGCACTGACATCGGGCTCCGTCGGAGGCCGGATCATCATCCGCGAGGATTCGGGCTGTCCGGCCGACGTCATGCCACGAGCCTCCAGGCCCCCGACAACGGTTCGCTGGACGTGGTCGCGACCGTCGTGATCGTTCGCCCGTCACTCCGACGCCCGGTCTTCAGCCGAACCAATGGTGACCTGGATACCATCGGGCGGGCGAGAGAGGGGCCGTACGCGCCGTGGACGTGATCGACCGAATCGAGGCGGCAGCGACCCGCCATGGCGACGGTGCCGCGCATGTCTATCGGGGCGACTCACTGTCGTACTCGAGGCTGTGGGCCGCGGCGACAACGCTCAGCCTCCGCATCGCGGGGGAGCTGGCCGATGATGGAACGCCTGTTGTCGTGTACGGGCACAAGGAGTCCGCGATGCTGGTCGCCTTCTTGGGCACCGTTCGAGCAGGGCACCCGTACATCCCCATCGACGTCTCGTGGCCGGCAGACCGCATCGCGAGTGTGGTCGCGGAGTCGAGGACGTCCCTCATGGTCGCGATCAGGCCCCTTCCCGACGGGGTGGTTCACGACGGCGTCCTCGTCCTCGACGGGTCCCGCCTCGCCGAGGGAGCCGTGCCCCCCGGCCCGATGGGCGATCCCCACCCCGTGCGGGGCGACGACCCCTACTACGTGATCTACACCTCAGGGAGTACGGGGCGGCCCAAGGGCGTGCAGATCACGCAGTCGGCGCTGGGCAGCTTCGTCGACTGGGCGACCTCGCTGGCGCGGGAAGCCGAGATGCCCACCGGCGAGGTGGCGGGGTCCGTCTGGCTCAACCAGGCGCCGTTCTCGTTCGATCTGTCGGTGATGGACGTGTACTGCGCGCTGACAACGGGTGCGACGCTGCACTCGGTCGACGCGGCCACCGTCGCGAATGCCCGCGTGCTTCACTGTGAGCTTGGCGGCAGCGGTGTCTCCGTCTGGGTGAGTACGCCGTCGTTCGCCGATCTCTGCCTCGCTGATCCCGGGTTCACCGGCGACCTGCTGCCGAGACTGGGTCTGTTCCTCTTCTGTGGCGAGACCCTGTCGTCGACGACCGCAGCCGCTCTCCGCGCACGGTTCCCCGAGGCCTCGATCGTCAACACCTACGGGCCCACGGAGTCCACCGTCGCGGTCACCAGCGTGACGATCGGCCCGGAGCACCTCCGCGGCTCCGCGCTGCCGGTGGGGCGGCCGAAGCCGGGTACCACCATCCTCATCCGCGACGAGTCCGGGGTCTCCGTACCGGCGTCCCATCAGGGCGAGATCGTCATCGCCGGCGACACGGTGTCGATCGGCTACCTGCACCGACCGGACCTCACCGAGGCGGCATTCACGCAGGTCGACGTGAACGGCGAGCCGACGCCCGCGTACCGCACCGGCGACCTCGGTCACCTCGACCAGACCGGCATGCTCCACTTCGACGGGCGTCTGGACGGGCAGATCAAGCTGCATGGCTACCGGATCGAGGTCGAGGACGTCGAGACGAACCTGCGGCGCGTGTCCGGTGTGCAGCAGGCGGCCGTCGTGGCGATCCGCCGAGAGGGAGCGGTCACCCACCTGCACGGCTTCGTCCAGCTCAGCCACGTGCCGGAGGGCAGCTCGCTGGCCGCAGCGGCGGCGCTCAAGAGGGAGCTCCGCGCGTACGTGCCGGAGTACATGGTGCCGAAGCTGCTCACCGTTCTGGACCGGATCCCGATGACGGCGAACGGGAAGGTGGACCGGCACGCGCTGCTGGCGGGCAGCCGATGATCGACGCGTACGGGTCGCTCTACTGGTTCTACGTCCTCGCGCTCGTCAGCCTTCCGGCGGTCGTCCTCGGTCTGCTCGAGCAGCGCCTTCGTCCGTACACGCGGGTCGCGACACTCCTCATGGTCGTCCTGATCGTCGGCTGGGCGTCGGGGCAGTGGCTGTGGCTGGTCGGCTTCCTCGCCTTCGAGCTGACGCTGGTCAAGGGCTGGCTGCACTACCGGCTCGCCCATGACCAGGTGAACCCGTGGGTCGCCCGGGTTGCCGCGGCGGGGGCCACAGTGCCGCTGGTCGTCATCAAGGTCGGCAACCTGTTCCCGACCCTGAGCATCGGGTTCCTCGGCATCTCGTACGTGTCCTTCCGCGTCATCCAGGTGGTCCTCGAGATCACGGATGGTCTCATCACGGTGCTGCCGCTGGCCGACCTGATGTTCTTCGTCCTGTTCTTCCCGACGCTCGCCAGCGGACCGATCGACCGGTTCCGCCGCTATCAGCAGGACGCCGACCGGGTGTGGACGCGAGACGAGTACGTATACCTGCTGGGCCGCGGACTAGCGATGGTGCTCATGGGTGCGGTGTACAAGTTCGTCCTGGCCGCGTGGTTCACCACGCAGCTGGACTGGGCGGTGGGCTGGCCGCAGACCCTCGCGTACATGTACCTCTACACCGGCCGTCTGTTCTTCGACTTCGCCGGCTACTCGGCGATGGCGGTGGGCGCCTCGTACATCTTCGGCATTCGCACACCACAGAACTTCAGGCTCCCCCTCGCCGCCGAGTCGATCAAAGACTTC
>DAIEHO010000172.1 GCA_027353565.1 Propionibacteriaceae bacterium | reverse complement strand
CGTCCCGACCGGTCGCCTCGGCGGCCGCGGCGACACGGACGTTCGCTCGCACCGCCAGCCACATCCCCAGGTAGCCGATCAGCGCCGAGAACCCGGCGCCGGCCAGGAACGCGCCGGACCGTGCGAGTCGCAGCCACAGGTCCGAGCCCCGTTCTGAGTGAGCCGGCAGCAGCAGCAGGGCCAGGAACGCGGCAGCCGCGAAGCCACCGAGCGTACGGAACTGGCGCGCGAGGAATGCTGACGCGCCCTCCTGGATGGCCTTGGCGATCACACGCATGGCCGGGGTCCCCTCGTCGGCGCGGAGCACCTCGGCCCGGAACCACAAGGACATGCCGATGGCCGCTGCGGCAAGAATCGCTACGACGGCGACGATCGTGACGTTTCCGGCGGACAGCGTCGTCTGCTCCGGCGTCGGGATCATGCGTGGCCCTTCCCGGCCCGCCCTCGGCAACGGGTCGATGGTGCCGCGCAGCCTACCCACGACTCCGCACCACCAACAGACCTCGACCGGACCAGTCTGCGAGAACTTCTGTGAATCGTTGCCGAACCCCTCCGGCCGGTCATAGATTCCACACAGGCCCAATCCCCCAAGGAGCTCCCTGTGAGTCCACGCACGTCCCGTCGCGTCCTCGCAATCGTCGTCGCCGCGACCATGACCCTCGCGATCACACCGCGAGCGGTCGCAGCACCTGTCACGAGACCGGGGACGCCGGCGGTGCCGTCCGCGGCGCCGACGCTGCCGAAGGGCGCGAAGACCGTCAACGACCGGTGGATCGTCCAGGTGAGCGGGCCTGCGACCGCCGAGGGCGGCTCGGCAGGCATGGCCAAGGCGTCGCAGGACCAGGTCCTCACCACGGCTGGGAGCGAGGGGCTCAGCGTGCGGCGTACGGCTTCGTTCACGAGCGCGTACAACGGCATGTCCGTCACCGCGTCCGGGGCGGACGCTAACCAGCTGCGCGACGTACCGGGCGTCCTTGGGGTGTGGCCTGTTCTTCAGGTGGCCGCGCCCGACCCTGTGACGCCGACCTCGACCAAGAACCTGATGTCGGCACTCGCGATGACCGGGGCGGACGCCGCGTACTCGGAGCTCGGCCTCACCGGTGAGGGCATGAAGGTCGGTGTCATCGACACCGGCATCGACATCGACCACCCGGACCTCGGCGGTACGGGCGTACCCGGCACGACGCCGTTCCCGAGCCCGCGGGTGAAGTGGGGCTACGACTTCGTGGGCGACGCCTTCGACCCGGCAGGCTCCACGCCCGCTCAGCTCACGCCCGTACCCGACTCCAACCCTGACGACTGCAACGGCCACGGCACGCACGTGGCGGGCATCATCGGCGCCGACGGCAGCTTCGCCAACGGCGGCGTCCGCGGGGTCGCACCCAAGGTGATGTTCGGCGCGTACCGGGTGTTCGGCTGCGACGGTGGCACCACCACCGACATCGTGCTCGCCGCCATGGACCGTGCGATCGCCGACAAGATGGACGTCGTCAACATGAGCCTGGGCGACACGTACATGTCGTGGCCGAGCTACCCCACGTCCGTCGCGGGGCGGACCATGGAGAAGGCCGGCGTCATCCTCGTCGCCTCGGCGGGCAACGAAGGCGCTGACGGCTCGTTCACGACAACCTCGCCGTCGGTCTCCGACGGTGCGATCTCCGTCGCCTCGTTCGAGAACACGAACATCCCGGCCCACTCGTTCACCGCGTCGAACGGGGCCACGGTGCCCTACCTGCCGACCGAGGGCTCCCCCGCGGCGCCCACCAGCGGTACGGCCGAGCTCGCCCTGGCAGGTCCCGACGGGGACGGCACCCCCAACCAGGCATGTACGCAGGTCTCCCCGGCGGTCAAGGGCAAGGTCGCGCTCGTGAGCAGGGGCGTGTGCAACTTCTACGACAAGGTGATCAACGCCCAGAACGCCGGTGCCACCGGCGTGGTCATCTACAACAACGCACCCGGCCTGACCAGCATCACCGTGAGCGGCGCTGAGCCGATCACGATCCCCGCGGTCCTCATCCAGCTCAGCGACGGTACGGGGCTTGCTGCCTCCCTCGCGTCCGGGCCGGTGTCCCTGACCTGGACGGCAGGGTGGATCACGACCCCCAACCCTGTGGGAGGCCTGGTCTCGGACTTCTCCTCGTACGGCCTCGCGGCCGACCTCAGCCTCAAGCCTGATCTCGGCGCGCCAGGCGGCAACATCCTGTCGACGTTCCCGATCGAGAAGGGGTCGTACGCCAACGAGTCGGGCACGTCGATGGCCGCACCGCACGTGACCGGCGCGATCGCCCTGCTGCTCCAGGCCCACCCGGAGCTCAAGGGCAAGACCACGAAGGTCCGCGAGCTGCTCCAGACGACGGGTTCGCTCGCGCCGTGGTCGCAGGACCCGAAGAGCGGCCTGCTCGAGCCCGTACATCGTCAAGGCGGCGGCCTGATCCAGATCGTGACGGCACTGACCACGCAGCAGACGGTGTCGCCGGGCAAGATCTCTCTGGGTGAGGGGTCGGCTGGTCCGAAGACCACAACGATCACGCTGACGAACACCTCGGCGAAGCCCGTCACGTACGCGATCACGAAGGCTGACGGTGTCGCGACCCTGGGCAGCTACATCGACAAGGGCTTCTTCAAGACCAAGACGACCGCGACGATGTCTGCGCCGAAGACTGTGACCGTGCCGGCGAGGGGAACGGCAACCGTCCGGGTCCGCATCGCGCCGCCGCATGCTCCAGCGACCGCGATCTACGGCGGCTGGGTCACGTTCACCGGGACCGGCGCGACGACCCTGCACATCCCGTTCGCCGGGATGGTCGGTGACTACCAGTCGGTGAAGGTGCTGACAGGCGCCGGGCTGCCCACCCTCGGGCAGCTGGATGCGAACGGGAACCTCAACCCGGTGTCAGGGCACCCCGTGTACACGATGCAGAACTTCGACTACCCGTTCGTCCTCCTCCAGCTCGCCTACCCCGTGGACGACCTCCGGATCGACGTGTTCCGGGTCGGCTGGCGGGGGCTCCTCGCGCCGATCGCCCTGAACTACCGGAGCTGGGTCACGACCGGGCCGGCGGGCAAGGACGCGAGTCCCGAGATCTACTACTTCGACGGCAGCTACACGACCCTGTGGTCGAACGGGAAGCAGTTCCCGATGAGGGACGGCACGTACGTGGTCACCATCACGGTCACGAAAGCCCTGGCCTGCGGGGACAGCCGCGGCGACTACGAGACCTGGACCAGCCCCACGTTCTCGATCACCCAGGGAACCTGACGGAAACGCCCGCCCCGATCCGGGAGAGAACCTGGCCGGTCCAGGAGAGGACCTGGCCGTACCTAGCCTGACTCAGGAGAGAACCCCGCCAGGTCTACAGTGCCCAGCTGGTTGATACTCGGTCTGCTGGACGCCTCCCTCGCCTTCGAGCTGGGAGCGGCTGGCCCGCGACGGTGGGTCGAACGTCCAGCGGCTCTCCGAGCACGTCCGGGACACCGAGACGCTCCACGACCATCGGGTGTTCTCACACAGCCTTGACGACGGCTGCGCTTGACGCCCGCACGGATCGTGGCCGGCGCTGGGTTCTGGTGGCGGCTCCCGCGGGAAAGGACGAGTCCCGCTCAGGCAATGCCTGAACGGGACTGTCCGCTACGCGAATGGGTGATCCCTGGTGTCGAGGGAGTGCCTGTCTTCGAACCCCTCCGGGTTCTCTCCCGGATCTGGCTCAGTGAAGGCCCGCCAGGGCTGCGTTCGCCCTCGGGTCGTCCCCCTCGTCCTCGTTGTCCTCCAGCTCCTCCATCGTGTGCCCGCCCGCTTCGATGGCCGTCACCTCGACGAGGTCGTCACGAAGGGAGTGCTTGCGGGCCTCCGCCTTGAGCTGTGCGGACGCGGACTTTCCGGAGAGCACGACCTTCGGCATGAACAGCAGCACGACGAGTCCCACGGCACACACGATGGCGCCGACGAGGAACACCGTGTCCATCGACTGGGAGAAGCCGACCTTGAAGGGGTACGCCAGGCGCGGGTCGAGCTGGCCGATGATCGAGGAGTCGCTCGAGACAGCGCCCAGAGCGCTCGTGTCACCGCTTGTCAGCGCCTTGACGAACGACGCGTTCACCGGGTTGGCGAGCACCGTCGGATCCTTCATCGCCGCCAGGAACTGCGGCGTCTTCGATGCGCTGATGAACGCGTTCTTGATGTTGTCGCCGAGCGTGTTGAACAGCAGCGACAGGAAGACTGCCACGCCGAGCGTCCCGCCCATCTGACGGAAGAACGTCGCCGAGCTCGTCGCCATGCCGATGTCGCGCGGAGCGACGGCCGACTGAACGGCCAGCGTCAGAGGCTGCATGGTGTTGCCCAGCCCGAGCCCGAAGATGGCCATGAACGTGATCAACTGCCACCAGGGCGTGTCCGCGCCGATGCGCGAGAGCAGGAGCATCGCGAGGGACATGAGGGCCACCCCGATGATCGGGAAGATCCTCAGATGCCCCGTACGCGAGATCAGCTGGCCTGAGATGACCGACGCGATCATCATGCCGAGTACCAGCGGCAGCAGCTGCACCCCGGACATGGTCGGCGTGGACCCGTGCACGATCTGCAGGTACTGCGGGATCGTGATCATGCCGCCGAACATCCCGGCGCCGATGACGAAGCCGCCGGACAGCGCGATGACGATGATGCGGTTCTTGAAGATCTTCAGCGGGATGAGCGCGTGGTCGCCCGCACGCTTCTCGGCCCAGACGAACGCGGCGAG
>DAIEHO010000165.1 GCA_027353565.1 Propionibacteriaceae bacterium | reverse complement strand
CCTGGTGGACGTTTTCATCACGGAAACATGACCGCGTTACGGTGAGCCAATGAGTGCTGAGTCCGTTGCCGATGAGTCCGATATGAACGATCAAGATATCCATGCCGACGAGAGGCCGACCACAGAGACCCGCAAGGTGGGGCCCCACTTCGCGCCCACCCATCCCATCGCCCTCGGGCCCGTCACGACACCGCCGCACTCGGTCGACGGGTTCGTGAAGGAGTTCCTGCGCGAGCTGAACGGCAGCCAGGGCGTCGCCCTCGGGGGCTCCACGGTCAACGACCAGTACCTCGCTCTGGCCAAGACCGTGCGCCACTACCTCATGGCTCGCTGGCTGGAGACCAAGCGGCACAACCGCCAGACCAAGGCGAAGACGATCGGGTACCTGTCCGCCGAGTATCTCCTCGGCCGTCAGCTCGGCAACGCGCTTCTCGCGACCGACCTCACCGAGATCGCCGCGAAGGCGCTCGAGAGCTGTGGCCTCGACATCGCGACCTTGCGGGCGCAGGAGGTCGAGCCCGGTCTGGGCAACGGCGGCCTCGGTCGGCTCGCCGCCTGCTTCATCGACTCTCTCGCCACGATGAGCGTGCCCTGCATCGGCTACGGCATCCGCTACGAGTACGGCATCTTCCGGCAGACGTTCGTCGACGGGCGTCAGGTCGAGCAGCCGGACACCTGGCTCTCGCTCGGCGGACCGTGGGAGTTCCCCCACCCCGAGTCGGCGGTGCAGGTCGACTTCGGCGGTCACACCGAGACGTACGACGATGCGGGCACGACACGGACGCGCTGGGTGCCGGCCTGGAACGTGCTCGGCATCCCCTACAACTACATGGTCCCCGGCTACCAGAACGGGCGCGTGAACACGCTCCGGCTGTGGAGCGCCCAGGCCACGAAGGCGTTCGACCTGGCGATCTTCAACGCCGGCGACTACGCCGAGGCCGTACGCGCGCAGACGTTCGCGGAGAACATCACCAAGGTGCTGTACCCCGAGGACTCGACGCCGCAGGGCAAGGAGCTGCGCCTGCAGCAGCAGTACTTCTTCGTGGCCTGTTCGCTCCACGACTTCATCGACGGGATGCTCGAGGAGGACTACGACCTCCACGACCTGCCGAAGCGGATCATGTTCCAGCTGAACGACACACATCCGGTGATCGCGGTGCCGGAGCTGATGCGGATCCTCGTCGACGAGAAGTCGTACGAGTGGGACGAGGCCTGGGAGATCACGAGGCACTGCTTCGCGTACACCTGCCACACGCTCCTGCCCGAGGCCCTGGAGATGTGGTCGGTCGAGCTGCTCGGCCGGCTGCTGCCGCGCCACCTCGAGATCATCTACAAGATCAACGACAACTTCCTCGCCGAGCTGCGTACCGCGTTCCCGGACGACGAGCTCCGGGTCCGGCGGATGTCGATCGTCACCGAGTACCCGGAGCGCGCCGTCCGGATGGCCTACCTCGCCACCATCGCCGCCACGAAGGTCAACGGCGTCGCGGCGCTCCACTCGGAGCTCCTCGCCGAGAAGGTGCTGCCGGACTTCTCGACGTACTGGCCCGAGAAGTTCACCAACGTCACCAACGGCGTCACGCCCCGCCGGTTCATCCGGCTGGCGAACCCGTCCTTGAGCACCCTGATCACCGACGCGCTCGGCCCCGGATGGGTCACCGATCTCGACAGGCTGGAGGAGCTCGAGCCCTACGCCGAGGACGAGGACTTCCGCAAGGCGTTCCGGGACTCGAAGCTGACCAACAAGAGGCGCCTGTACGACCTGCTGCGGGCCCGTGACGGCATCGACCTCCCCGAGGGCAACCTGCTCGACGTGATGGTCAAGCGGCTTCACGAGTACAAGCGGCAGAGCCTCAAGCTCCTGCACGTCGTCACGCTGTACGACGGGCTGCTCAACGGCCGGCTCGACCCGGCGACGTTCACGCCGCGCACGGTCGTCTTCGGCGCGAAGGCCGCTCCGGGCTACACGATGGCCAAGGAGACGATCTACCTCATCAACCGCGTCGCGGAGACGATCAACGCCGACAAGCGCGTCCAGGGCAAGATCAAGGTCGCGTTCCCGGCCAACTACAACGTCACCCTCGCCGAGAAGCTCATCCCGGCGGCCGACCTGTCCGAGCAGATCTCGCTGGCAGGCATGGAGGCGTCCGGTACGGGCAACATGAAGTTCGCGCTCAACGGCGCGTTGACCATCGGTACGGACGACGGGGCGAACGTCGAGATCCGCAAGCTCGTCGGCGACGAGAACTTCTTCCTGTTCGGCATGGACGAGCCGGCGGTCTCAGCACTCACGGCGGCCGGCTACCAGCCCACCCACTACTACGAGAGCATCCCCGAGCTCAAGAGCGCGATCGACCTGATCTCGTCGGGGGCCTTCTCCGACGGCGACAGGAACGCGTTCGAGATGGTCATCTCGAACCTGCTGTACCAGGACCGGTT
>DAIEHO010000241.1 GCA_027353565.1 Propionibacteriaceae bacterium | reverse complement strand
TAGAAGTCGTCGTCGATGCCGGGCGGGAGCGACCCACAGCACACGACCCACCCGGCTCCGGCACTGGCGCCGGCAGTCGCCACCCGAAGGGCCTCCACCTCGGCGACACTGAAGCAGGGACCCTGCTCGTTGAGCTTGGTCGTCGCGCCGTCGGGCTCGACGATCGCCACGTTGGCGCGGATCGCGCCGCCGATCGGAACGGGCACGACGTCGATCTCCTGGGCTCGCAGCAAGTCGAGCATGACCCCTCCGTACACGCCACCGATCGGCAGCACGGCTCGCGTGGCTGTGCCGTTCTGGGCCAGCGCGCGGCTCACGTTGAGGCCCTTCCCCCCCGGGTCCTCCCGCGAGTCGGTCGCCCGCATCACCATCCCGCGCTTGAGCACCGGTACCGCGATCGTGCGATCGAGGCTCGGGTTCGGGGTCAGGGTGACGATCATGCGCGGACCACCTCCGGACCGGCGGCCGACAGCTCGTCGGTGAGGCGAAGGTGACGCTCGCGCGGGAGCAGACGCTCCTCATCGGCGGCTGTGACGACCATGCCCCAAACATACGCATAACCAACACGAACGCAGCAAAAACCACATCGTGTTCAGTTCCTGGACGAGGAGACCTGCGCGACCCGGCTAGAACGCGTCGGACTCCGGGATCTCATGAGTGCGAGCGAGCCTCGAGTACCACAGCGCAGAGTCGCGCGGAGTGCGCTTCTGGGTCTCGAAGTCGACGTGCGTGATCCCGAACCGCTTGCTGTAGCCGAACGACCACTCGAAGTTGTCCATCAGCGACCACACGAAGTAGCCGACGACGTTCGTGCCCGCCTCGATCGCCCGGTGCACCGCCGTGAGGTGGCGCTGCAGGTAGTCGACACGGCGTGAGTCGTGACAGCGGCCATCCTCGACCGGGTCGTCGTACGCGCAGCCGTTCTCGGTGATGACGATCGGCATGGCAGGGAACTCCCGGCCCAGGTCTACCAGCAGCTCCTCGAGACCTGACGGGTCGACGAGCCAGCCCATCTCCGTACGGTCGCCCTCCTCGAACACGTCCTCGACATCCTCGTTGCCGGGGGACACCGACGGCAACGGGGTCGGCGTGGGCGGGGGCGGGGTGCCCTGACGGACGGTCCTCGGCGTGTACCAGTTGAGGCCCAGCACGTCGATCGGCTGATGGATCTGCTCGAGGTCGCCGTCCTGGACGAACGACCAGTCGGTGAGCTTCGAGGTGACCTCGAAGGCCAGTGGCGGGTACTCGCCCTTCAGCTGAGGACCTGTGAACACCCCGTTCGACAGCGCACGGCCCTTCTCGGCCGCGTGGATGTCGGCCGGGTCGGAGCTCGCGGGCCGGACGGTGGACAGGTTGTTCGTGATCGACATCTTCGCCTCGGGCGCGACGACCGAGCGCAGCGCCTGTACGGCGAGACCAT
>DAIEHO010000137.1 GCA_027353565.1 Propionibacteriaceae bacterium | reverse complement strand
TCGAGTCACCCGGACAGCGCGAGCTCGTCGCCAAGTTCTCGCCGGAGACGTTCGACGACATCATCATCGACATCTCCCTGTTCCGGCCGGGACCGGTGAAGTCCGACATGATCACGCCGTTCCTCGAGTCCAGGCAGGGCTGGAAGGACCCGGTCTACCCGCATCCCGACTTCGAGCCGGTACTGGCCGAGACGTGCGGCGTCGTCGTCTTCCACGAGCAGATCATCAAGCTCATCGCCGTCGGAGGAGGCTGCAGCCTGGCGCAGGGCGACGAGGCGCGACGGGCGCTGGGCGACCCCGACGGGCAGGAGACCGTACGGCGCTGGTTCGTCCCGGGAGCGCTGCGACGTGGCTACTCCCCGGAGCTCGTGGAGCGGCTGTGGGAGATCCTCACCTCGTTCGCGTCGTTCGGCTTCTGCAAGGCGCACGCGGCGGCGTTCGCGCTGCCCACGTACCAGTCGGCGTGGCTCAAGGCCCACTACCCGGCGCACTTCCTCGCCGGAGTGCTCACGCACGACCCGGGCATGTACCCGAAGCGGCTCCTCCTCGACGAGGCCCGCCGGCTCGGTGTCGCGATCCTCGGCCTCGACGTCAACGCCAGCGACGGCGGCTACTGCGTGGAGCGACTGGCCGACGGCGACGCGCTCGTCGACGTCGACGCGCCGGCCACCCCACCCGGACGTCGCATGGAGGCGCCGCCGCTGGCCGACACGCGCGGTCGTGAGGCCAGGCTCGGGCCCGGCGAGGGGCTGCCCGACGGCAGGCCGTGGGGGATCTGGATGTCGCTGGCCGATGTGTCCGGCATCTCCGGCGACATGGTCTCCCGGATCGTGGCAGGCCGTCCGTACAGCTCGCTCACGGACTTCTGGAACCGTGCTGGGGTGGCCCAGCCGGTGGTCGAGCGGCTGATCCTCGCAGGCGCGTTCGACCGTGTGTACGGGATCGGGCGGTCGCTGCCCGTCGGCGCCCGCGGGCAGGTCACGCGTCGCGACCTGCTGCTGTCGCTGGCCGATCTCGGGCGGATGGCGAAGGTCGACGCGCGAGCGACCAGGGCCAGGGGCGTACGTGCTGCTGCCCGTATGCCGCGGCTGGTGTCCGACGACCCCCGGGACATGGCGAGGCGCCAGTCGCAGGCAGCCGCGCCGGTCGGCATCCCCGAGATCCAGGCGCCGCTCGACTTCCAGACCGAGGCCGTCGACGTACCAGCCTCCGGCCTTCCTGAGATGACCGACGCCGAACGGGTCACCGCCGAGCTGGGCATCCTCGGCATCGACGTGTCCAGCCACGTCGTCTCGCGCCACAAGCGCCTGTTCGGCGCGCTCGGGATCACGCCGGCCGCCGACCTGCTGAGCGTCCGCAACACGGCGGAGGTGCTTGTCGCGGGCGTGAAGGTGGCGACGCAGACGCCGGCTGTACGGTCGGGGCGGCGGGTCATCTTCCTCACCCTCGACGACACGACGGGCCTGTCCGACGCGACGTTCTTCGAGGACGTCCAGGGCCCGTACGCGGCAACGGTCTTCGCGTCCTGGCTGCTCGTCGTCCGAGGGGTCATGCGACGTACGGGGCCGCGTGGCCGGTCGCTGCGCGCCACCGCGGCATGGGACCTCACCGTGCTGCAGGCGGCCTGGGACGCCGAGCTTGACCGTACGGGCAGCGAAGACTCGGCGCTGGTCGCGGTCGAGCAGCTGATGGCGGTCGTCCCCGCGGGGTACAGCCTGGTCGGCGAGCTGGTGGAGGGGCCTGGTGCCGAGGAGCCCCGTGGCTCCGCCGACACGCAGGAGCACGGTCGTGCAGGCGGCATGGGCCAGCGGCGGGTGCTCGTCCATGCGAGCGGCGCGCTGCAGTCCCCGTACGCGGACGTGAAGCCCAGCGGACTGTCCCCGGCGGATGCGCCGCGCAAGCTGTGGCATTCCAGCCCGGCGAGCTCGGGCAGGTGACGCGATGCCGTTCGGGTGGGGCACGAGTGCGAGCGTGTACGAGGGGCCGCAGGCGCCCGGACGAGTCGTCATGCACGTCGACATGGACTGCTTCTACGCCTCGGTCGAGCTGCGGCGCCGGCCCGATCTCGTGGGGCTGCCGATGTTCGTCGGCGGTGCGACGCGCGGCGTGGTGCTGTCGGCCACGTACGAGGCGCGCCAGTACGGCGTCAAGAGCGGCATGCCGACGACCACCGCGCGGCGGCTGTGCCCGCAGCTCGTGGCGATCGCGCCCGACTTCGACACGTACGCCGAGGTGTCGGCCGGCATCGTCGCGATCTTCGAGTCCGTCTCCGCCCATGTCGAGGTGACGAGCATCGACGAGGCGTTCTGCGACATCAGCGGGGCGATCCACGCGTTCGGGTCGCCGCAGGCGGTGGGGGAGCACGTCCGGTCGCTGTTCGCCGACGAGCAGCAGATCGGCTGCTCGGTGGGGATCGGCCCGTCGAAGTTCGTCGCGAAGCTCGCGTCGAAGCAGGCTAAGCCGGACGGGATGTGCGTGGTCGAGACCGACGACGTCATCTCGTTCCTGCACCCGTTGCCGGTCGAGGCGCTGTGGGGCGTGGGGGAGTCGACGGCCGGCAAGCTCCACCAGCTGGGGCTGCGGACGGTCGCCGACCTCGCGTACGTGCCCAAGGCGACCCTCCAGCGGGCCTTCGGCCCGCACCAGGGCTCGCTGCTCGCCGACCTCGCGTGGGGTCGCGACACCAGCCGGGTGGTCGCGACGACGCGGGAGCGCAGCATCGGCTCGTCGGAGACGTTCGGCAAGGACACCGACGACCCGGCACGCGTACGGGTCGAGCTGCTGCGGATGTCGGACCGCACGGCGTCACGGGTGAGGGCGGCCGGCATGGTGGGCCGTACGGTCGTGCTGGGTCTGCGGCTGAGCGACTTCACCGACCTGACCCGCTCGGTGACGCTGCCGAGCCCCACCGACGTGACGGGCGAGATCCACGCCGCGGTCGTACGCCTCTTCGATGGCCTCGCGCTGCAACGTGCCCGCATCCGCAAGGTGGGGGTGCGGCTGCAGGGACTCGTCGAGGCCGACTCCGCCTACCAGCAGTTCACCCTCGACACGCCCGACCGCGGCTGGCGTGAGGCGGAGGTGGCGATGGACCGTGCGATCCGCCGCTACGGCCCCCACGCCGTCCAGCGGGCGGCACTCACACGACACGTACCGACGATCGACCAGGGCGGCCTGCGCGACGGGTCCGATCGGCTCTGACCGGATGGGACTCCCGGCGATCCAACGTTCAGACGCTGATAGCATCGTTTGAGCATTCGACAGGAAGAACGGTTCATGACTCTCGACTCAGCACCCCCAGAGACCATCGGCTTCGGCGGGCTCGGCGCCCGCCTGAACTGGCTCCGCGCCGGCGTCCTCGGAGCCAACGACGGTCTGGTGTCGGGTGCCGGCATCTGCATCGGCGTCGCCGCCGCCAACCCCACCACCACCCCGGCCATCCTCACGGCCGGCGTCGCGGGACTGCTCGCCGGGGCGTGCGCGATGGCAATGGGCGAGTACGTCTCGGTGTCCAGCCAGCGTGACACCGAGGTGGCCCTCATCGCGAAGGAGCGCCACGACCTGGAGGCGACGCCCGGGGAGGAGTTCGACGAGCTCGTCGCCGTCTACCAGGGGCAGGGCCTCTCGGAGCCCACGGCCCGCCAGGTCGTCAAGGAGCTCACCGCCCACGATCCGCTGGCCGCGCACCTGCGTGCCGAGTACGGAATCCACCAGGACGAGCTGACCAACCCCTGGCACGCCGCCGCTGCCTCCGCGGTCGCGTTCACCTCAGGCTTCCTCTTCCCCCTGCTGGCGATGGTCCTGATCCCTTCCACGATCCGCATCCCCATCACTGTGGCCGTGGCTGTTATCGGACTGCTGGCCACCGGGTGGGTCAGCGCTCACATCAGCGACTCGGCCAAGCACCACCCGATCCTGCGCAACGTCCTCGGCGGCAGTGCGGCCATGGCGCTCACGTGGATCATCGGCCACCTCTTCGGGGTGGCCACCAGCTGAT
>DAIEHO010000108.1 GCA_027353565.1 Propionibacteriaceae bacterium | reverse complement strand
CGTCGCTGCACGCCCGCGTCGAGGGGCTCCCGAAGTCGATCCTGCGCATCGGTGTCGGAGACCAGACGCCGGGCGGCTGGTTCTCGTTCGCCGAGTCGGAGAAGGCCCCCACGGCGTACACCCCCAGCGCTCCGACGAAGGCGTCGGAGCTGAGCCTGCTGTACTTCACCTCCGGCACCACGTCGCGGCCGAAGCTGGTCCGGCACACGCACGTCTCGTACCCCGTCGGCCACCTCTCGACCATGTGGTGGCTGGGGGTACGCCCGGGCGACGTGCACCTCAACATCTCCTCCCCCGGATGGGGCAAGCACGCGTGGAGCAACTTCTTCTCGCCGTTCCTGGCGCAGGCCACGGTGTTCGTCTTCAACTACGAGCGGTTCGACGCCGGCGCCCTGATGCGGGTCATGGACGCCCACGACGTGACGAGCTTCTGCGCACCGCCGACGGTCTGGCGGATGCTCATCCAGGCCGACCTGTCTCAGCTGAGCAAGCCCCCCCGCGAGCTGGTCGGCGCCGGCGAGCCTCTGAACCCCGAGGTCATCAGTCGGGTCCGTGAGGCCTGGGGTCAGACGATCCGGGACGGCTTCGGACAGACCGAGATGACGTGCAGCATCGGCAACTCACCTGGTCAGGTCGTGAAGGACGGCTCGATGGGGCGCCCTATGCCTGGCTACCCGGTCGTGCTGCTCGACCCGGTGACAGGTGAGCCGAACCCCGACGAGGGGGAGATCTGCCTGGACATGTCGCAGACGATCCTGGGCCTGATGGACGGGTACGACAACGACGCCGACATGACCGCCGAGGCGTGCCGCGGCGGCTACTACCACACGGGCGACATCGCCTCCCGCGACGCGGACGGCTACCTCACCTACGTGGGCCGCTCGGACGACGTGTTCAAGGCGTCCGACTACAAGATCTCGCCGTTCGAGCTCGAGTCGATCCTGCTCGAGCACCCGTACGTGACCGAGGTCGCGATCGTGCCGAGCCCGGATCCCGTACGGCTGGCTGTGCCGAAGGCCTTCGTGACGCTCGCGAGGGACATCGCCGCCAACCCGCAGGACGCGGCGAAGGAGATCTTCGCGCACGCCCAGGAGAGGCTCAGCGCCTACCAGCGGGTGCGCATCATCGAGTTCGTGAACGAGCTTCCGAAGACGATCTCCGGCAAGATCCGACGTGTCGAGCTCCGCGAGCGCGAGGCGACCCGCGTGGCAGACCCGGACGCGGTCGAGGGCGCCCAGTTCCACGAGCGCGACTTCCGGTAGCAGGCGCCCTCCCCGGTTTCCGTACCGCGCCGTCCATCCGGTAATCTGTGCGGGTTGCCTCGGCGAGGGGCGGCCCGGTTTCCGGGCACCCGTGATCGACTAGGTCCTCCCTCGGACGAGCTCCTGCGCGGCTCCGCCGCATCGACATACGAGGTTGAGGAGAATCACCATGGCCGACCAGGTCACGCTGAGCGCCACGCAGCGCTCCGAGTTCGGCAAGGGCGCTGCGCGCCGCATCCGTCGCGCACACCAGGTGCCCGCCGTGCTCTACGGCCACGGCGCCGATCCTGTCCACATCAGTCTTCCGGGTCACGAGACGCAGCTCGCGTTGCGCGTCGCGAACGTGCTCCTCGAGATCCAGATCGAGGGCGGCCAGACCCAGCTCGCGCTGCCTAAGCAGGTCCAGAAGGACCCGGTCAACGGCAACATCGAGCACGTCGACCTCGTCGTCGTACGCCGCGGCGAGAAGGTCTCCGTCCAGGTCCAGCTGGTCCACGTGGGCGAGCACTCGAGCGATGTCATGGTCGTCATGGACCAGAACACGATCACCCTCGAGGTGGAGGCCACTCACATCCCGACGCAGATCGAGATCGACGTCACCAACCTCGAGATCGGCCACGTCATCGCGGCCAAGGACCTCGTCCTGCCTGCCGGTGCTGTCTTCCACGGCAACCCCGACGACCTCATCCTGTCCGGCCACTCGGTCCCCTCGCAGTCCTCGATCGACGCCGAGCTGGACGCCGCGTCCGGCGCCGGCGAGGCCGCTGCTGCGGCGGCTCCGGCCCCCGCTGCGGACACCGAGGAGTAAGCAACCCTGTCCATGGCATGGCTCGTCGTGGGGCTCGGGAACCCGGGCCCCACGTACGCGTCCCACCGGCACAACGTCGGTGCGATGGTCGTCGCCGAGCTGGCTCGCCGCGCCGGAGTGATGCTCAGCGCCCACGCGCTCCAGCGGGCGAACACCGGAGACGTACGGATCGGGCCGAACGGCGTGGGAGCTGTCGGGACGGACACGGAGAAGGCGGTCCTCGCCACCACCCGTACGTACATGAACGAGTCCGGCGGACCGGTGGCGAAGCTGCTGGCTCACTACAAGATCACGCCCGACCACCTTGTCGTCGTCCACGACGAGCTGGACATCGACTTCGGCAAGATCCGTACCAAGCTCGGCGGCGGTGACAACGGCCACAACGGGCTGAAGTCGATCCGCGGTGCGATCGGCACGGGTGACTTCTACCGTGTCCGGTGGGGAGTGGGTCGACCGCCGGGTCGGCAGGACCCGGCCGACTTCGTCCTGTCCGACTTCCCCAAGGCGCTCTCCGAGGACGTCCTCGTCGAGGTCGGCCGCGCCGCCGACGCCGTCGAGTGCCTCGTCATGTACGGGCTCGACGCGACCCAGCAGAAGTACAACAGCTGACACGCCTGCCCAGCTCTCCTGGGCCGGCCGCAGGAACCCGGCACGAGCTGCGACGGGTGACGCCGACTGGTGCTCGGCGTGAGGCGTGTCGCACGGCGCGGGTAGGGTAGGCGGCCGTGACGGTGAAGGCACTTGTTGATGTCGTAGCGGCCGATCGGGTGGTCGGGCGCTGCATCGACGACGCGCGGAACCGTCTGCCGGTCCTGGACGTGACGTCGCCTGCGGCCCTGAGGGCCCTGCTCGCCGGGGCGTTCGCCAACCACGCCCACCGGACGGTGCTGCTCGTCACCAGCACGTACCGCGAGGCCGAGCAGCTCGCCGCCGAGGTCTCCTCGGTCATGGGTGCCGACGAGGTCGCGTACTACCCGGCCTGGGAGACGCTCCCGCACGAGAGGCTGAGCCCCCGATCGGACACGGTCGGCCGTCGGCTCGCCGTCCTCCGACGCCTTGTCGGCACCGACGAGGCGCCGCGCCCGAAGGTGCTCGTCGCGCCCGT
>DAIEHO010000077.1 GCA_027353565.1 Propionibacteriaceae bacterium | reverse complement strand
CCGGACGTCGTGATCGCCAACCTCCGTCTGCCCGGTGAGCGGGGTCTCCTGACCGCGCTGCGCGAGGTCGACCCGGATGTCCCCGTGATCGGGCTCGTCGACGACCCGGGCGCCGAGGCCGAAGTGAGAGCGTGGGCGGCGGACGGTGTGCGCGGACTCGTACCCCGTGACGTCGATGCCACGTCCCTCGGACGCGCCGTGCTCGCGGCCGCCCGCGGCGAGGTGCTGGTCTTCGGGGGTCTCCTCGAGCAGCTGAGCCTCACACCGACCGGCACGTCGCTCACTCAGCGTGAGAGCGAGGTGCGGATGCTGCTCGAGCAGGGCCTCGCCGACAAGCAGATCGCGACCCGTCTCGGCATCTCCGTGAAGACCGTCGAGAAGCACGTCGGAGCGGTGCTCCGCAAGGAGAACGTCCGCAGTCGGACCGAGCTCGTCGCGCTCCGCTTCTAGCACCTCTCACGTCGCATCCCCCATGCCGGCCCGCACACACCCGTGCGGGGAATCCCCCATGGCCGTCGTCGACCTGCCTCCCTAGTGTCGGACGCGTCGCCGTCACCGGAACCACTCCGTGACGGCGCCCGCTCAACGACGAGAGGAGTGCCATGGCTGTCATGCCCCTCAGGGACATCCTCAAGCCCGCGTTCGAGGCGAGGTACGGGGTGCCCGCGATCAACATCGTCAACGACCTCTCGATGGAGAGCGTCCTCGCGGGCGCGGTCGAGGCGAGGTCGCCGATCATCCTGCAGACGTCGGTGAAGACGGTGAGGTCGATCACAGCACCCGTCCTGTACGCGATGTGGAAGGCGATGACGGCCGGCATCGAAGTGCCCGTCGCCCTGCATCTGGACCACTGCCCCGACCGTGAGGTGATCTCCACCTGCCTCGCCGAGGGGTGGAACTCCGTGCTTTTCGACGCCTCGACGCTCCCGGTCGCGGAGAACCAGCGCCAGACCATCGAGGTCGTCGCCGAGGCGCGCCGCTACGGTGCGGACGTCGAAGGCGAGATCGAGTCGATCACCGGGCAGGAGGACGGCATCGGCAGCGACGCCGAGTCGCACCGGCAGTCGCTCGAGATCAGCCTCGCCTACCTGGAGGCGACCGGAGTGGACTGCTTCGCGCCGGCGATCGGGAACGCCCACGGCACGTACAAGCGGGCCCCCGTCCTCGACTTCCAGCGCGTCAGCGACCTCGTCGCCGCGCATCCCGTGCCGATCGCCCTCCACGGCGGCAGCGGACTGACCGACGAGCAGTTCCAGGACTGCATCTCCCGGGGTTGCGCCAAGGTCAACATCTCGACGGCGCTCAAGGAGACGTTCATGCAGTCCAGCCTCGCCTACCTCAAGACCGCCGAGGCCGCAGGCAAGTGGGACCCGCCGAGCCTGTTCGCCCCTGTGGGCAAGGCCATCCGGGAGATGACGATCTCGTACATCACCATCTTCGGCAGCGCGGGGAAGGCCTGAGCGATGCCGGCCTTGATCTTCGACTGCGACGGCGTGCTCGCCGACACCGAGCGCGACGGGCACCTGCCCGCGTTCAACCTCACGTTCGCCGAGTTCGGGCTCCCTATCTCCTGGGACGACGCCACGTACGCGCAGAAGCTCCGCATCGGCGGCGGCAAGGAGCGGATCGCCAGCGTGTTCACCCCGGAGGTCGCGGCGGATGCCGGAGTCGGCGCGGACGCCGAGGAGCAGGGGGCGCTCATCAAGCGACTCCATGCTCGCAAGACCGAGCTCTTCACGGAGCGCGTCGAGGCGGGCCTCCTGCCGGGGCGCCCCGGCATCCATCGCATCATCGCCGAGGCGCTGGACGCCGGCTGGACCGTGGCCGTCGCATCGACCTCTGCCGAGCCGTCGGTACGGGCAGTGCTCCGGCACGCCGCGGGCGACGACTCGTACGAGCAGTGCCATGTCTTCGCCGGCGACATCGTCGCCCACAAGAAGCCCGCGCCCGACATCTACCTGAAGGTTCTCGACGACCTCGGGCTCGAGCCGAGCGAGTGCGTCGTCGTCGAGGACAGCGGGATCGGCGTCGAGGCGGCCGTCGGTGCAGGCCTGACCGTGCTCGTGACCGTCAGCAGCTACACCGCCGACGACGACTTCTCCCGGGCGACCGTAGTCCTGCCGAGCCTCGGGGACCCGGGACGCCCGTTCGCCGGGGGGCCGCTGCGCAAACCGCCGACATTCGCCGAGCCCGGTTACGTCTCTCTGTCCGACATCGCACATCTCATTCACCACTAGGAGAAACACATGACGGGAACCCTCAAGGACGTCGAGTTCGTCATGGCGAACGTCACGCAGACCATCCTCGACAACGAGACGTACTTCGGCGAGCTGGACGCCGTCGTGGGAGATGGCGACTTCGGCTACTCGCTGGCACGTGGATTCGAGATCGTGCAGGAGGACTGGGCCAACATCGACCGGTCCGACCCCGGCACGTTCCTCATCAAGATCGCCGGAGGCGTGTCGGCCCGCATCGGCGGGACGTCCGGCCCGATCTGGGGTACGGCGATGCTGCGGGCCGGCACCCAGCTCCGGGGCAAGGACGAGTTCACCGCGGAGGACGTCGTCCGCGCCCTGCGGGCATCCGTCGAGGGCATCAAGGCCCGAGGCAAGGCGGAGCTGGGCGAGAAGACGCTCATGGACTCGCTCGTGCCGGCCATCGACACCCTCGGGGCCGAGTCGGCTGCGGGCAGACCCCCGGCCGAGATCGTACGGGCGATGGCGACGACCGCACGGGAAGCCGCCGAGAACACGAAGACCATGCAGGCCCGACGCGGCCGAGCCTCGTACACGGGAGAACGGAGCATCGGGTCGGTCGACGCCGGCGCGATGGCCATCGCCGTGCTCCTCGAGAAGCTGGCCGACGACTGGCCCGAGTGACAACCGACAGTTCCTGACCGATACGCCAACCGACAAGCAAGGAGAACGTCAATGAAGAAGTTCGTCAACGACCCGAAGCAGTTCGTACCGGAGATGCTCAAGGGCATCGCGGCGGCCAACCCGGACACCATCAAGTACGTGCCGGAGTACAACCTCATCATGCGAGCCGACGCCCCCAACAACAACAAGGTCAGCATCGTCCAGGGGTCGGGCTCCGGTCACGAGCCGGCCCACGTCATGGTGGTCGGGCCAGGCATGCTCGACGCGGCCTGCCCCGGCGACGTCTTCGCGGCGCCGCCGTCGGACTACGTGTACCAGACGGCCAAGCTCGTGGCCTCCGACAAGGGCGTCCTGCTGCTGGTCAACAACTACACGGGTGACCGGATGGCGTTCGAGATGGCACAGGAGCTGGCAGAGGCCGATGGCCTCAAGGTGACGACGCTGTTCATCGACGACGACGTCGCCGTCAAGGACTCCACCTGGACGGTCGGTCGCCGCGGCGTGGCCGGCAACTTCTTCGTGATGAAGGCCTGCGGGGCCAAGGCGGAGGAGGGAGCCGAGCTCGAGGAGGTCGTACGGGTCGGCGAGCTGGTCAACTCGGTCACCCGCACCATGGGCATCGCGCTGACGGCGTGCACACCGCCGGCGAAGGGCTCGCCGCTGTTCGAGCTCGGCGACGACGAGATGGAGGTCGGCGTCGGCATCCACGGCGAGCCCGGTCGCCGTCGCGCCAAGGTCGTGTCCGCGAACGAGATCGTCGACATCCTGCTCGACGCGGTCGTGCCGGACCTGCCGTTCTCGTCGGGGGACAAGGTCGCCCTGATGATCAACGGCCTCGGCGGGACACCGATCAGCGAGCTCTACCTGCTGTACGGCATCGCCGCGGAGAAGCTCGCCGCCAAGGGCATCACAGCCACCCGCAGCTACGTCGGTGAGTACTGCACGTCGCTCGAGATGGCCGGGTGCTCCCTCACCCTGGTCAAGCTGGACGACGAGATCGACGCGCTGCTCGCCGCCCCGGCCAGCGTCGTCAACCGGATCTTCTGATCCGCTGGACGCACACGGGTGCTCGGCCCGGGTCGCGACAGTCGACCGGCCGGGCACCCGGGCACGAGTCCCAGCCGACGGCCCCGACCGCCGTACCCGACGTGCATGGTTGCTTCCACCGCGGTGAGGTCCACCCATGTCCGTCACCCGAGCGCGGCGCCCCGCACGTGACTGGACACCCTGGGTGGGTGTTCAGTCGCGAGAGGCGTCAGGACAGGGTGGTGCCGTCCGGGACGTGGCCGCCTTCTGCGCCCAGCGTCACGTCGCCGATGACCGAGACGCCGCTGCCGAAGCTCCAGTCGCCGGTGACAGTGAGGGAGGTCGCGTCTCGGAGCCGCAGCGGCGCCGGCATGCGGGCGTCCAGGTCGACGATCCTCTTGTACGGGGCCGACAGGCTCACGACCGGCAACGTGTCCACCGTGGCGCTGGGGACCTCGCCGTCGCCCCACTCGTACACGTCGCTGCGCAGGAGCACCAGCTCGTTGGTGGTCTTGACGGGCAGGAAGCGGCTGCGCGGGACGACGATGGCGGTCGCCCCCTCGAACACCTCGATCGCCGCGCCCATCGCGGACTCGATCTGGATGACCTCGGGGCTGGACGGGTCCTTGGGATCGACCGTCTTCTCGTTCTTGATGATCGGCAGGCCCAGCACGCCACCACGTT
The DNA here is from genome assembly GCA_027353565.1 of Propionibacteriaceae bacterium. Classification (GTDB taxonomy): domain Bacteria; phylum Actinomycetota; class Actinomycetes; order Propionibacteriales; family Propionibacteriaceae; genus Fen-668. The sequence continues at coordinate 5,571 of DAIEHO010000077.1, read as the reverse complement.
CGCGCAGCACGTCCCGCAGCACCTGGAGGTCGAACCACAGGTTGTTCGTCGACGCGTACGGGTGGATCGCCGGGTCGGTGAAGTACCGCATGTCCTCGGGCGTCGTCTGCGCCGACTCGCGCAGGATCAGCCGGCCGTCCGAACGGCGGCGCGCGAGGTGGCCCCCCTTGACGTCCATCGGCGTACGGGGCGTGATCTCTGCCGCGAACGGGGCTCCGGTGCGTGCGAACCAGCCCGCGAGCACCGGGCTCGGTGAGGCGCCGAGGTTGTCGGAGTTGGAGACGTTGGCGTAGCGGAAGCCGGCCGCAAGGAGCCGGTCGAGGATCCCCGAGTCGAGCAGCGTGGGATAGATGTCGCCATGGCCCGGTGGGCACCACTCGAGGGTGGGGTCGGCGGGCCACGACACCGGAGTGAGGTCGTCGGACCGCAGCTTCGGCTCCTGCGACTGGACCATGTCGAGCGGTAGGCCCTCGACCGCGAGACTCGGGTAACCGGCCAGTGCGGCGAGGCAGTCGTCCTGGGTGTTGAACGAGTGCAGGAACAGCAACGGCAGCCGTACGCCGTACCGGGCCCGGGCCGCCAGCACCTGACGGGCGATGAGGTCGAGGAACGAGAGCCCGTCGCGTACGGGCAGCAAGGACTTCGCCTTGCTCAGCCCCATCGACGTACCCAGCCCTCCGTTCAGCCGGATCATCACCGTCCTCGCGAACGCGGCGACGTCCTCGGGTGAGCCGGTGACGTCCTCGAGTCGTGCGACATCACCGATCGGCGCGATCGACTCCTCACTGACGAGCCCGGTCGTGCCCGCGGCGAGCTGGGCGTAGTAGTCGGCGAAGATGGCGATCGCGGTGTCCGTGACCCCGGCCGCGCGCATCTTCTCTGTGGCCTGGGTGAGTCCGTCGGTCATGGTCCGACTCTAGTTGTGACTCGATTCGCCGTGTCGAGGGTCCGGAATCGGCCCCCTGGCCGTGGTTCCCACCTGGGCAGACGGGTCGGCTCCGGTGCGCGGGGCGTCACCCCCGTACAGTGACGCCCAGGAGAACGAAGGGGTACTCATGAGCGCGGTCACGGACCATTTCGTCAGCGTCTTCGGTCAGGAGCCGGAGGGCGTCTGGGAGTCGCCGGGTCGGGTGAACCTCATCGGCGAGCACACCGACTACAACGACGGCCTCGTGCTGCCGATCGCGCTCCCCCAACGCACGTACGCGGCGGCCCGTCGCCGCAACGACGGTCTCGTTCGGCTCAGCTCGACCGCCGGCGGCGAGGTCACCGAGGTCGCACTGCACGACATCGCCCCCGGGGTCCCGGAGGGATGGGGACGGTACGCGGCGGGCGTGCTCTGGGCACTGCGCGAGGCGGGTCATCTCGTGGGCGGCCTGGACCTGGCGATCGACTCCACGGTGCCGATCGGCGCCGGCCTGTCGAGCTCGGCCGCTCTCGAAGGCGCCGTCGCGGCTGCTGCGAGCGATCTGTTCGGGCTCGGGCTGCTGGCCGACGACGACACGCGGACCACGCTCGCGGCGCTGTGCCAGAAGGCCGAGAACGTCATCGCCCAGGCACCGACGGGTGGCATGGACCAGTCGGCGAGCCTGCGCTGCACGGCGGGCCACGCCATCCTGCTCGACTGCCGCAGCGGCCACGTCTCGCAGATCCCGTTCGAGGTCCAGCGCCACGGGCTGGTGCTGCTCGTCATCGACACCCGAGCCGAGCACGCGCTGGGCGACGGTCAGTACGGGAACCGTCGGGCCGCCTGCGAGCGCGCAGCCAGGGAGCTGGGCGTTGCGAGCCTGCGCGACGTCCCGTACAGCCACCTCGCCGACGCGCTCCACAAGCTCGAGCACGACCCCGAGCTGTTCAAGCGAACCCAGCACGTGGTGACCGAGATCCAGCGCGTACGGGACACGGTCGAGGCGCTCGAGGCCGGCGAGCTGGCCGAGGTCGGCCTCCTGTTCACGTCCTCGCACCTGTCGCTGCGCGACGACTTCGAGGTCTCCTGCGACGAGCTGGACGTGGCGGTCGACACGGCCATCGCGGCCGGAGCCCTCGGCGCTCGCATGACGGGCGGTGGCTTCGGTGGCTCCGCGATCGCGCTCGTCCCGGAACGTCTCGTCCCGGGGGTCGAGATGGCGATCTACTCCGCGTACGAGCACCACCGCTTCGCCAAGCCGCTGTTCTTCCGCGCGGCCGCTGCGGGGGGCGCGCGCCGTACGTCGTGACGGCCGCACCCTCCCGACGACGCCCTGCATCCTCGTAGCCGAGCGGACGTCGGACCCCGTCAGCCGACCCCTTCCGGGCGCGCGACCACGGCCGCCATGGCATCGCGGAGCGCATCACGGACAGCTCGTACCCCTGCCCTGCTCGTCGCGGCGCCGCGAACGGCCGTGAAGAGGTCCCGCGCGGGACTTCCGGGCAGAGGTACGAGCCGTACGGCCGGCCGGGCATCGGCCCAGAGCAGGTCCGGGAGCATGCCCACCGCGTGGCCGGCAGCCACGAGCCGCACCTGCGCGTTGAGGTCCGCCAGCTCGTAGCGGACGTCCGGCTCGAATCCCGCGGCCCGGCACTGCTGCACCGCCCACTGCCGGGCCGCCGTCCCTTCGGGCTCCATGACCCACGCGCGGTCCTGCAGGTCCCGGAGGTCGGTCGCCGCATCCTCGGGCGGCAACGCGAGGCGGACGGGGTCGCTGCCCAGCGGCTCACGCTGGACCGTGGCCGCGTGCGCGCGCGTCTGGCCCGGATACTGCTCGGCCACGACGAGGTCGAACGTCCGTGCGCTGAGCTCGAACAGGCCGACCTCGGGTGGGACCTCGGCGACCTCGACGCGGAGAGCGGGCTCCCGGTCCGCCAGCAGGCCCAGCGCCCTCGGCAACAGCGCCTGTGCCGCCGTCTGCAGGAGCGCGACCCGCACCGGGGTCAGTCCGGGCTGTACGGACGCGAGCTCGGCACGTACCGCCTCCTCGAGGTCCAGGACGCGCGCCGCGTGCGCGGCGAGCACCTCCCCGTGCGGCGTCAACCGGACGCGGCGCCCGTCAGGCTCGAGCAGGGCCACGCCTGCGTCCTTCTCGAGCTGCGCGAGCTGCTGCGAGATGGTCGAGGGGCTGTACGAGAGGGCGTCCGCCACCGCGGCCAGCGTGCCACGCAGAGCCAGCTCGCGCAGCAGCCGCAACCTGCGGACCTCGAACATGGTCGGCTCCCGTCCTCAGCAGCAACTAGTCAGTTCTTTCGAATGGTACTGGTCATCATTGCTCGCTTTTCCTGAAGGGTTCGTTGGGCGGACACTGGGGTAGGAACGGAGGCGCCATGACCATGCAGCAGACCGGATACACGCCCGCGACCGACGAGATCGCCGACCTTGCCGACGCGGCGATCGAGCAGGTGCGGACGTGGCTCGCCGCGAGCCGCGAGATCGAGCCCGACTCGTCGGCGAAGCTGCTGGCGGACGTGCTGCGAGACCCCAACGGGCTCGAGTTCACCGTCGGGTTCGTCGACCGGGTCGTACGTCCTGAGGACCTTCACGTCGCAGCCCGCGCGCTTCGTGAGCTCACTCCCCTCATGCCTCAGTTCCTTCCACGATGGATGAGGGCGGGGTTCCGCGTAGGGGCGGTGGTGGGGCCGACAGCCCCCTGGCTTGTCGTGCCGGCGGCCCGCCGGGTGCTGCGCCACCTCGTCCGGCACCTCATCATCGACGCGAGCGACGCCCGGCTGGGCGGCGCGATCACGCGTCTGAAGCGAGACGGCGGCGTACAGCTCAACATCAACCTCCTCGGTGAGGCGATCCTCGGCGAGGGCGAGGCCGCCAAGCGCCTGGCCGGCACCCGTCGCCTGCTCGAGCGCAAGGACGTCGACTACGTCTCCGTCAAGGTGTCCGCGGTTGTCGCACCACACACGCCGTGGGCCTTCCAGGAGGCGGTGCGTCATGCGGTCGAGACCCTGGCGCCGCTGTACGAGCTGGCCGCAGCGGGCTCCGCAGCGACGTTCGTCAACCTCGACATGGAGGAGTACAAGGACCTCGACCTCACGATCGCCGTCTTCACGTCGCTGTTGGAGCGGCCGGAGCTGCGTGACTACTCCGCGGGGATCGTGCTGCAGGCGTACCTGCCTGACGCACTCGACGCGATGATCCGCCTGCAGGAGTGGGCGGCGGCGAGGGTTGCCGCCGGCGGCGCCCCGATCAAGGTGCGCGTCGTCAAGGGAGCCAACCTGCCCATGGAGAGCGTCGACGCCGAGCTGCACGGCTGGCCGCTGGCGACGTGGGGGACGAAGCGCGAGACCGACGCCTCGTACAAGGCGGTCCTCGACTACGCGCTGCGCCCCGAGCACACGCGGAACGTACGGGTGGGGGTCGCCGGCCACAACCTGTTCGACGTAGCGCTCGCGCTGCTGCTCTCGCGACACCGGGGTGTCACCGAGGCGGTCGACATCGAGATGCTGCTCGGGATGGCGTCGGCGCAGGCCGAGGTCGTACGCCGCGACGCGGGGTCGATCCTGCTGTACACGCCGGTCGTGCACCCGGACGAGTTCGACGTGGCGATCGCCTACCTGATCCGCCGTCTGGAGGAGGGTGCCTCCAGCGAGAACTTCATGTCCGCGGTCTTCGACCTCGACGACCCGGCGATGTTCGCCCGGGAGCGCGAGCGCTTCCTGTCCTCCGTCGCTGCGATGCCCCCGTCCGTACCGCGGCCGAACCGCGTCCAGGACCGTACGCAGGCTGCGGCCCCGGCTCCGTCAGATCGCTTCGAGAACACGCCGGACACAGATCCCGCGATCGCCGCCAACCGCGGCTGGGCCGATGCGATCAGGGGTCGCATGCAGTCCTCCACCCTCGGCACTGCGATCACGCACGTGGTCTCCCCCGCCGATCTCGATGCGCTGGTCGCTCGTACCGTCGAGGCCGGCGCGACGTGGCGCACCCTGCCTGTGGCGGAGCGCGTACGGATCCTCCATGCCGCGGGGGACGCCCTGGAGGCGCATCGCGCCGACCTGCTCGAGGTCATGGGCGCGGAGACCGGGAAGGTTCTCGAGCAGGGCGACCCGGAGGTGTCCGAGGCGATCGACTTCGCGCACTACTACGCGGAGTCGGCCAGGGCCCTGTACGAGCTCGACGGGGCGACGCCAGAACCGGTGCGCCTCACCGTCGTCACGCCTCCGTGGAACTTCCCGGTCGCCATACCGGCCGGGTCGACGCTGGCTGCACTGGCCGCCGGGTCGCCGGTGATCATCAAGCCCGCCCACCCGTCGCGGCGCTGCGGCCAGGTCATGGTCGAAGCGCTGTGGGAGGCGGGCGTACCGCGCGACGTCCTGGTGTGCGTGCAGCTCGACGAGGGCTCCCTCGGCGCTCAGCTCATCCGCGATCCGCGGGTCGAGCGCGTGATCCTTACCGGGTCGTACGAGACGGCGTCACTGTTCCGCACGTTCCGCCGGGACCTGCCGCTGCTGGCCGAGACGAGCGGCAAGAACGCGATCATCGTCACGCCCAGCGCCGACCTCGACCTCGCTGCGAAGGACGTCGCGTACTCGGCGTTCGGGCACGCCGGCCAGAAGTGCTCGGCCGCGTCGCTGGTGGTGCTCGTCGGA